>JANQOL010000370.1 GCA_028289675.1 Pirellulaceae bacterium | reverse complement strand
AAAAAGACTAGTCGTGTCTATTCTTCGTTGACCGACTTGCGAGTGGGTGAGTCACCATTCGCTCGATCGGTCTAACGCGGAAAAAACGTCAGAATCCTGGACATGGGGTGCCGCTTTGGCACCCCATTTTCATTGGTATGTAGGGTACTGAAAACGCGTGGTCAGAATGGCAGTAGCTCTGATCACCGCTCGTTGGCCCCGCAGAGGAGAAAACAAACATGGCATTTCGCTTTGACAAACTGACCGCCAAGAGTCAAACCGCAGTTGCGGAAGCTCAGAGCCGCGCCTCCGCTTTGGGCAACGCAGATCTTGATGCGCTGCACGTGTTGGAAGCCCTGGTCTCGGACTCAGAAGGCATCGTCGTGCCACTGCTGAAACAGTTAGGTGTCGACATTGATCAGCTGACCAAGTTAGCTGCCAGTGAGACCGAGCGTTTGCCTCAAGTCAGCGGCGGACGCGAACCCAACTTGGGCCCCGCGCTGCGGCAGGTACTCGAAGCGTCAGCCGCCGCTGCGGAAACGATGCAGGACGAGTACGTCAGCACAGAACACTTGTTGTTGGGCATTCTCAAGGTCGACAATCGAGCGCACAAGCTCCTGAATCTGATGGGAGTCAACTATGACGACGCTTTGAAAGCTCTTAGTCAATTGCGCGGTAGCGCCCACGTGACCGACCCACACCCCGAAGCGAAATTTGATGCGTTGAACAAGTACGGTATCGACTTGATTCACCAAGCTGAGCAAAACAAGATCGATCCTGTCATCGGCCGTGATGCAGAAATTCGGCGTGTAATCCAAGTGTTGTCTCGCCGCACCAAGAATAATCCGGTACTGATTGGCGAACCGGGAGTCGGCAAAACGGCCATCGTCGAAGGCCTGGCGCTGCGGATCGTCCAAGGCGACGTGCCGCAGAGCCTGAAAAACAAACGTGTCATCGCACTCGACCTGGGAGCCCTGGTGGCGGGCACCAAGTTCCGCGGCGAGTTCGAAGAGCGGCTTAAAGCCGTCTTGCGGGAAGTCAAAGACGCCAATGGAAATGTCATTCTGTTTATCGATGAACTGCACACCGTCGTTGGTGCTGGAGCCGCGGAAGGTAGTAGCGATGCGGCCAATCTACTCAAGCCTGAACTGGCGCGAGGCGAGCTCCGCTGCATCGGCGCAACAACGCTGAACGAGTATCGACAGCACATCGAGAAAGACGCCGCCCTCGAACGCCGCTTTCAGACGGTCTATGTCCAGGAGCCGACGGTCGAGAACTCGATCGCCATCCTTCGCGGCTTGAAAGCCCGCTACGAGGCGCACCATGGCATCAAGATTCGAGACTCGGCCCTGGTTGCCGCCGCCAATTTGTCACACCGCTACATCGCGGATCGCTTCCTGCCGGATAAGGCGATCGATTTGGTCGACGAAGCCGCTAGCCGACTGGCCATGGAACGCGAGAGTGTCCCCGGCGAAATCGACGCCGTCCAGCGCCAATTGCAGCAACTGGAATTGGCTCAACGGCAGCTGACCGAAGATGGTGAAACGTCTGCGGAAGAACAGTTGGAGCCCATCGAAAAGGAAATTGCCAAGCTGCAGCACGAACTGGCAAGCTTGCGCGAACGCTGGGAAGCGGAAAAACTGGGGATGCACGATATCCAGTCCGTCCGCCAGCAGTTGGATGCCACGGGTGTTGAATTCCAACAGCTGGAAGCCGGCATTCGCGACAAGCAGGCCACGGGAGAGCAGATTCCCGAAAGCGACTACCAGCGGCTCTACGAATTGGATCGCCTGCGGCAGTCGTTGACCGCTCAAATCGAACGCGACGAACAGCAGGAAACGGCGCCTGAGGAAAGTACTCCGAAGCTGCTGCGGACGGAAGTCACCGCCGACGAAATCGCAGACGTCGTCAGTCACTGGACTGGCGTACCGGTCAGCCGCATGCTGGAAACCGAACGGGCCAAACTGCTGGTGATGGAGGAACGTCTGCATCTGCGGGTCGTTGGTCAGGCGGAGGCTGTCAGCGCCGTTTCCAATGCAGTCCGCCGCAGCCGTAGCGGCTTGCAAGATCCGCAGCGCCCCATCGGTTCGTTTCTGTTCCTGGGACCAACGGGTGTCGGAAAGACGGAACTGTGCAAGGCCTTGGCCGAGATCATGTTCGACGACGAACAGGCTATCGTTCGGCTGGACATGAGTGAGTTCATGGAACGCCACTCCGTCAGTCGCCTGATTGGCGCACCTCCAGGCTATGTCGGTTACGAAGAAGGTGGCAAGCTAACCGAGGCTGTTCGCAGGCGCCCTTACAGCGTGATCCTGTTGGATGAAATTGAAAAAGCCCACGCCGACGTCTACAACGTGTTGCTACAAGTGCTGGACGATGGCCGGCTGACGGACGGACATGGCCGGACGGTCGATTTCACCAACACGATTGTCGTCATGACCAGTAACATTGGAAGCCAAGTCATCCAACGCTTGGCTGCCGAATCGGCTTCCGCGGAGGAGATTCAGGCTGCCATTCAAGAGACGCTGCAAGCTCGATTGTTGCCGGAATTCCTGAATCGCATCGACGAATCCATTGTTTTTCATCCGCTGGACGAAGAACAAATCCACTCCATTGTTCGTTTGCAACTGAGTCACTTGCAAGAGCAGCTGAGAGAACGTCATATTACGCTGGAGATTACTCCGGCTGCCGTCGACTTCATTGCAGAGACTGGCTACGACGCGGCTTACGGCGCCCGGCCGCTGAAGCGAGTGATACAGCGTGAAATCCAGAACCGCCTGGCGACGGAGATTCTGAGCGGCAACCTGCCGGAGGGTGGCACTATCACGGTCGACTGCCAACAAGGAGAATTGACGTTCGGAAAAACACCGCAGCCGGATACGACACTGGAAGTCTAGCGCGGAAATCGTTGCATGGCATGCCGTAGGAGGTTCCTGCGGCAGCCTCTTTCTCATCCGCCGGAAACGCTCGCGGCGTCTCTGAGCTCGCGATAGAAGTCTCTGGCCCCGCCATAGAACTTGTAGAGCGGCTTAGAACTTGTAGAGCAACAGTGCAGAGTAGTTCAAATCGTTGGCTTTGGCGCCGTTGGGGGTGCTGTCGTAACGGTTCAGCGCGCCCAGTTTGAGCGAGAGATTCCCGTCTTCGTCGATCAAGTATTCCCAAGCCAGGTCGGAGATGAGCCGGAAGTTGCTGAAGTCGCCCCACTCGGGGAAGTAGTCGACTTTGGCAATCACTCGGTTCCGTTTGTTCAACTGATGCTCGTAGTCAAAGCCAAACAAGGCTTCCGGTACCCACTCATCGCTGGGACCGCCAAACTCGCGAGAGGCACCAGCACCGAAGCGACCGGTCAGAATCAAGTCGTCGGTGCGGTAGAAACTGTATCCCAAGCCGGAGTTGATGTTGTACCGCAAGTCGAACGCTTTGAACTCGTCATACTCCAGACCGTTTTTAAGAAAGTAGGTCCAACGGGATTCGCCAAGAAACCTCTCGAAGTCGGCAAACATCAACGCGTTGTTTTGCGTTTCGAGCCCATTGGCCGTCGTACGATTGTGGGTGATCCGCAAATCGAACAGGTTCGCATCGGTCTTCCGTTTGAAACGCGCGCCGGTCTGGAAGCTGAATGACTCGGCATTGCCCGCCGAACCGTTGATACCTAGCTCTGCACTGTTCTCCCAACCGTCCCAAGGGATCCAAGTCCATGGGTAGTACCAAATCGGACCTGCAGGCACTGGTTCGGCTTCGATAGCTGGAGGCTGCAACCCCGACTCTGGCGGAGCTGAGAACACGCTGGGCGGCATTTCCGGCTGCAATGGAGGCGGTGGCTCCAACAGACCTTCCGCAGCAGCAGACGGTACCGACGGCACGGATGGGTCGGACAACCAGGCGGGCTGAGCATGAACCAAGGCGGCCATCAAGCTCACGTAACTGGCGATGACCACAGAGCAGCAGTTTCTCATGGCAGATGGTCTCGTGACGTTGGGCGGCGTTGACGACGCGGACTGGGATGACACAGACTGGCAACCGTTGCTGGACCTCGCGACCTATCGCGATTCCCGGCGGAGCATGAGATTCCAGACGAAGCGTGACCAACATCCACCATGCGGTCATGGGTTGGGACTGGGCATTCGAGGAGGCGTTGTAGAAGAATGCCCTGACGCGATCAAGGCGAATCGCTGCGTCGCGCCACCCGCAATTTGGCACTGCGAGCCCTGGAGTTGGCCTGCAATTCGTCTTCGCCGGCTTGGACGGGCTTCTTGGTAACGACTTGCAGCCGAGGATCATCACGAAAGGCGTATTTCACCAACCGATCCTCGAGCGAATGAAAGCTAATGATCAACAATACTCCATCGGGCTCGAGACACGCCGGTAGGCGAGCCAGCGCGCGTTTCAGGATGCCCAACTCGTCATTGATTTGAATGCGCAGCGCTTGAAACGTGCGTGTGGCGGGATCCAGCCGTGGACTTGTGCGCGGACCGCGCGAGCGCGGTCTGGGGACACAGCGGTAGATGAGCTCACGGAGTTGATCGGCCTTGCGAATTGGCTCGGTACGGCGGGTCTCGACGATGCGGCGGGCGATACGCCGGCTGAATCGCTCCTCGCCAAACTGGTAGATGGTGTCGGCCAGCGTCTTCTCGTTAACATGCTGCAGCCATTTCCAAACCGGCTCGCCCTGGCTGGTATCAAAGCGCATGTCCAGGTCACCATCGGACTGAAAACTGAAACCTCGCTGGCGATCGGCCAACTGGTCGCTACTCAAGCCCAGGTCCAGCAGAATGCCGTGAGCTGTATGCCAGCCCAGCGCGGACAACTGCTCGGGAACGTTCTCATACGAGTCGTGCACCACGGTCGCGGACGCCGACAATTGTTTCGTCAGTTTTTCAGCGACTTGCGAATCGCGGTCCATGGCCAGGAGACGCCCATGAGGGCCGATGGCATCGGCTAGCAATCGGCAGTGCCCACCACCTCCCGCAGTACCATCCACCCATGTTTGCTCAGCTGCAGCGGCCCCCCATTGCAGCACTTCCTGTGGAAGTACGGGCACATGCACGGTGGCTGGCTGTATCGAGGAAGAATCCACGGAGAGGCTCCGGAACGGCGCGAGGCAGCTAGCAAGGATAGCTAGCATCGTCTGAGCGCGATAAAGCGTAAAGAAACCGACCGGACTCGCAAGGGCCGGGGAAACGTCCGTGTTTCCGGTACCGGCCTTCACGATGCACCGTACCCGCCAAAGACGGAGCAGTGCACATTCCCCCTGCCGTCCGTGCTAGAGAGAACGTGAAACCCGCGGGGCTGCGAACAGCCCCGCATGTGGCTCTTCAGCTAGTGGCCGCAAGCTGAAGCAGGGTTTCACGATTCGGAGACGCGTCCTCATTCGGGTCGCGCCTGATGAGCATCATCAAAGACACGCTCGGCCAGTGTGTCATAGCTTGGCTGCGTGTTTTGGAAGAACGCATCCCATTCTGACGCGTTCCAGAACTCTATTCGGTCTCGGATTCCAACGATCATGACTTCATCAACAATGCTAGATAACTTAGCTAACTCTGGCGGAATACGTAACCGCCCTTGGCGATCTATTTCAACGGGCTGAGCTTGGGCGTAAAACAATCGGCTGAACGAGCGAGCTTCCTTGGCGGCTGGGCTCAGTCGCCCTAATGCGAGTCCAATTTGGCTCAATACCTCCTCTGCGTACAGAGCAAGAGCGCGGTCTGTGCCTGGTGCCAGGAACAGTCGGCTGTCCCCCAAGCTTTGCCGCAGCTGTTTCGGCAGCGACAAACGCATTTTCTCGTCCAGCGTTCGCCGGTAACTGCCCGTCAGCAACATCCCGAACTGCTGCAGCCCTCACAAAACCACTTTACTCCACTCTCTCCCACAAGCCCCCAAAGATATCGGCGTGGCTGCTGTCGTCAACCAAGATCTCGCGTCCCAGCAATGTCGCTCCGCCATAGGTCTTTGCCCCAAACCAACTTCCGTCATCCAGATTATTTTTCTCCCCGTGCGGGGACACACGCCTCACCGCCCACCGCCCCGCTCAGGGACACCACCCGCGCGTCCCGCCCCCCGCGCAGGGACACTCAACTCTGAAGGGGACACGCAAGGCAAACCCGCGGGGACACACCCGTCAACCAACTGACTTCCCGCAAAATGGGCCAACTGGAGAAGATAGCAACCCAGTTAAACCCTCGCTCGTCAGGGGACACAGACGATTCGAGTTGGCAGTGGATCTCGGAAACGAAGGCGGGGACACACACTTCCGAGATCGAGGAAGCAGCCTCTCCAGCTGAGCCTTCGGAATCTGGGGTATCTAGAGGGCTTAGCGATTCGCCTAGACGGAGGAATTGTATGTCCCCGCAGGCACCTCGCCAGATGGAGCCCCAAACGTTGTGTGTCCCCGGAGGTTAGCAGGGTCCGCGGCGGCAGGCTGCGGGGATCCAGACTTGACCTAAGTTCCCAGGCATCTGTACTGTCCTGACACACGATCTACGAATGCCCCCTCGGCTTCGCGGCCTATATTCGAACCACCACTGCCGTGCAAGGACGCTCGCATGCAACGCTTCGCATTCAGCCTGCCCGCTGCCCATAGTTTCTTGCTGAGCCTGCTAATCCTGTTCACGGTGGGCCTCGCTGGGTGTGTGTCCCCGTGGTTCTCGCCGACTGCGGAAAAGAACTCAGACGTGGAATCGCGACGAAAGGCAATCAAAACCAAGCTGGAATCCGA
>JANQOL010000351.1 GCA_028289675.1 Pirellulaceae bacterium | reverse complement strand
TGGCGCTGGGGCCAATTGAAATCGCCCGCTACGCGGTCGCCTCGGGAGACTTGTCTGGACAAGGAATCTGCCTGGTCGTATGCCTTTCGCGGCAGCATGCAAACCTGTTGATCTTGAAGGGCAATCAAGTCGTCTTGGTGCGTAACACCAAACTGCCGAGCGAGACGACCGAATGGTCGACGGCGCTGGCAGGGGAAGTTCGCCGCTCACTGATGGCCGCCTCTAGCCAACTGGGCAGCCAGCCGCTGGGCAAGGCATTGTTAATGGCCGCACCGGATTTGGCTGCCACCGCGGAGCCCATCGTGGCCGAGGCCACGGGTGTGCAAGTCTCGCTGGTGGATCCGGGACAACTCTTGCCGGCGAAGTTCTCTGACGACGACGACCTTGTCCACAACGATGTCCATCGACTGGCAGCCCTGGCGGGAGCCGCCTTGCATCCCACCGCTAGCCCCTCCACCAAACTGGACTTTAAGAATCCCAAGCGGCGTCCACCCAAGAAGAAAAACACGCTGTTAATTGGCCTGGCCGCCACGGCTGCAGTGTTGGTCGTTCTGGCTGGAGTCAGCTGGTGGATCAATACCAACCGCAACCTTGACAATGAATTGGCCGACTTTGAATCGGAGATTGAAGGCAAGCAGTTGGTAGCCGACTCGGCCCGCAAGAAAATCAATCAACTGGCCGAGATCGAGCAGTTCCTGGACAGCTCACCAAATTTCTTGGATGAGTTGACTTACATTTCGAAGCGCATTCCAGCGGCCGACAAAGTCATTTTGGGCAGTCCCACGTTTTCGACGCTCAGCGATGGCCGAGCACAAATCCGCGTTCCATTGGCGGCCGATTCCGCCGCAACAATCAGTCAATTCGAAGACTCGTTGCGTGACGAACAGCACACCGTCAAAGGAAAAGAGAATCGCAAATCTAGCCAACCAACTGACCTGTACAAATGGGAAGCCGTCGAAACGATCACGGTCTCGGGCCGAGGTTGGAACTTAGTCGATCAACCGGCAAACACCGGTTCGGTGGCGGCCGACAATTCCAACTCGACAGCCAGCTCAGCTGCAGACTCGCCGCCAGCAGCCAGTGAGTCGTCAGAAGCTTCTACCAGTTCGGCAGCTCCAGCCGCTACGGACGTGGCCGTGCGTAACGACGAAGAAGAGTCTCGGGCTGAGGAGCCTGACCAGACGACTGGTGAAACCGGCAACGCCGAGCCGGCGCCCCAAGCAGCTCAGTCTGTAGAGGCCGCCAACGGGGAGGCCCAAGCTGCGGCGGACTTGGCCGCGAGCAAGCAACCCCAGAGTCCTCCAGCAGACGCCCGGCGCGGACGTGATAAAGGCGGCAACGAGTCACCTGAAGAAGAGCCCGAAGGCCCCTAACCTACTTTGATGATTGATTCACTATGACGCAACGTGAACGCTATTTGGCCATCGCCGTAGGTGTGGTGGTCACGCTATTCGGCGCACAGTACTTGTTCAACAAGCTGAGTAGCACGCTGCGCGAAAAGCAAGACGCCGTGGATATGGCTCGCAGCGAGAGCAGTGATTTGGACAAGACCACCACGTCCGGAAAAATCGCCGCGCGCAAGATTGAAAAACTGGCCAGCAAATCGTTGCCGACCAACCAAGAGACCTTGGTCGCTCAATATCGCGATTGGTTAACTGAATTGGGTAACGAGGTGTCCATGGATGGCATTAAGGTCACCGTACCGGATCGTGCCATCAAAACTACTGACGCCTATTCAGCCTACGACTTTACGCTGCAAGGTATTTGTCGCACCGACCGCGCACTGGAACTGCTGGGGATGTTTTATGACAAGGACTACCTGCATTCCATCAAGGGACTGAAAATGACGCTGTTGCCGAAGCGCAAGGACCATGTCAACGTCCAGTTGGACGCGCGCGCCTTGGCCCTGCAAGGCGCCAGTCCCAAACAGGAACCTTCGGTCGCCAGCTCCGGTCGCCTGGCCATGAGTCTGGACGAATACAAGCAAGTGATCTTGGACCGAAACATGTTCTCACCTCCCAACAAGGCGCCGAAGTTCGCCACTTCCAAGACCCACACGATCGAACGTGGCAAGCCTTGGGAATTGGAACTGGAAGCCGATGATCCCGAGTCCCACTCGGTTAGCTACGAGCTGCTATCCGATGAACTTCCGGAAGGCTTGCGGTTTCGTGGTAAGCGCTTTAGTTGGCGGCCCAAGGAAAATGGCGACTATGAAGTGCTGATCGGAGCCCGCGACAGCGGCTGGCCCAGTCAGTCGACGGAGCAGAAGTTGGTATTTCGCGTGGTCGACCCCAAGGTCGAGGAGCAGAAGCCGGAGCCACCCAAGTTCGATGCGGCCTCCCAAGCATTCGTTTCCGCGCTACTCAGCGGGCGTAGCGGACCCGAAGTCTGGATTCGCTCACCGACAGACGGCCAGATATTTCAGTTGCAGAAAGGTGCCGATTTCGAACTGGGCACGATCAAAGCGAAAGTGGTCGATATCAACTTGAAAGAAGACTTTGTCGAGCTGGAGTCCGACGGCGCCCACTGGACGGTGGGGATGAACTCATTCTTGAGCGAAGCCTATCAGAAAAGCCAGGTCGACTAGTCGTCAGGCTCAGTCGATGAAGTTTTGATCGTACTGGCGAAAGGCTTCGTCCAGCACGTCTCGCTCCAGCTCCGGACGGTTCAGCAATTCTTCTTCTGGCAGATGCAGCTGACTGGCCAGCATGTCGCGGAGCGAACGCGTTTCGCGCAGCAGATCAGCGGCTTCCAAGGAAGACTCTATTCCGCCGTCCCACCCCGCTGCCTGCACCTGATCGGCATCGACGGACGGGTATTCGCCAGTTGGGAGCGCCGGGAAAGGTATCGTGGGTTCTGCCAACGCCCACATGTGGCTAGAAATTGCCGGCGTCGACACGCCTGTCATGCGGGCAAGTGATTCCATTCCTGGAACCGAATCCGCTCCCGCTGTTTCCGCGACTGGCATGCTGGCCGCGACTGGCATGTCAATTGCGGCGCCAATCGGCTCACTCATGGAAAACGGCTGGCTGGCGACGTAGGTTTCGACTTGACTGAAGCCTCGCGCTTCCCGCTGCCAAGTTCCCTCTTTGAAACCAATAAAGTCGCTGCCTTGCTGCCAGCGGGTAGAGTCATCCGCTCCATACAGGGTGGCTCGGTCAGATCCACCACCGGTGGAATGAGCTGTGACTTCTTCGAACGAACGTGTGAAGCTGGAAAAACCTGGCCCCACAATCGACGCGGAGACGCCGCTGGTGGAAAAACGGTCTGCTTCCGCCGAGTCGTACAGATTGGCGACGTCATGGCCACCCGCACTGGCGTAAGCGTACACGCGCTCGAAGCCGCGCACATAGTTGAAATATCCTTCACCAGACAAACTGGTGAACTGGGGCCGCACGCTGAGACGATCATCGTCCGGCGAGTCGTACAGGAACGCGTTGTCCTCTCCGCCCCCAGTGGCGTGAATAAAGATCCGTGAAACATCGGTCACTTCAAACCGGTAGCCCACGCCTACCAACTCGGCAGTACCTGGCCGCGCGGTCAGGGTGTCATCGGTGTCCGAATCGTAGAGATAAACTCGGTCGGCTCCACCGCCGCTGTGATAGGAGATTTGCTCGACTCCCGCGATGACAATATCCGTGTGATCGGTGCCAATGGTCGACCCACCCGGCCTCAAATCGACTTTGTCAATCTGAGCCGATCCAGTGACCTCCAGAGTGTCATTGTTGCTGGCTCCATCAATTCTCAATTGCTCCACCTGGGACGATGCAAAGCTGTACTCCACCGATCCCAGCCCCAAGCGCACGCCCTGGCTGAGGTCCAAGCTGAGCTGATCAGCGTCCGGACCGGCTGTGAAGGCAACCGAAGTCCCGGTATGTTCCAAGACATTGGCCAGCGCCAATTGTCCCGATTGAGAACCAGTCCCGGGTAAGTCGATATCCAGCTGTTGGCCGGCCTGCACCGGGATATCCAAGCGGACCACACCCTGGTTCCAAATCGCGTTGCTGAATTCCTGGCCCGCTTCCGTGGATACCGCCAGCGTACCAACCGGCGAGGCACTGGCCCATTGCACTGTAAAGATACCGTCCCGAGTGGCGGTAACGGCATATCCTGTATCCGCAGTAACTTGATCTTCCCAGTAGTGAATGGTTCCTAAATCCGTGCTCGGCGGTGAACTGCCCGACGACTCCCCATCGCCGTGGGCAGCAAAATCGAGCTGGAACTCCAGGGGCCCGATTTCCTGATTGGCGGACACAATCAGTTCGTAAGTCTGCCCCGCTTGCAGGTCCACCGACGTGGCATCCAGCTGTCCCGCGCCGACCTGTTGTCCGGCGGTGTTCAACGACCAGTTTAAATCACTCAACCAGTCGCTGTCAGCGTCCAAGGTGAGTGTCCCGCTGGCGCCGGCGACAAAACGATACACGTCGGTATCTTGCAAGTGGTTGATCCAGGTGTTGAAGCTGGATTGGGTTATGTCCAGCGAACTGGCTTGACCAGAGAAGTCGCCAACGGTGTCCTGAGGCAACAAACTATCGATTGCTTGTTGCACATTGAGCGAGTCGTAGTGCAGCCCGGTAGCGGCGTCAAACACCGTGTCGGCAGTCGATCGCAGGTGTTCGGCAATCGTGGACGCGTTAATCGACTCCCACCCGGTCATCTCCATCGCTTGACGCACCAGCATGGCCGCTCCGTACGTGTCCGGTGCCGCAGTGCTG
>JANQOL010000340.1 GCA_028289675.1 Pirellulaceae bacterium | reverse complement strand
TGTGATTGACGATCAAGTTCATTTTCGCGAGCCTGGTCTCGCTCACAAGGAAGACATCGAGACCGGCAGCATCGCCTGCGCCGCCGGCGGCATCACGACGTTTCTGGAAATGCCCAACACCAGTCCGCCGGCCACTTCTGCCGATCCTCTGGCCTGGAAATATCAACGGGCCGAGCAGGTCAGCCGCGTCAATTTTGGCTTTTACATCGGCGCGACTGAAACAAACGTGGCTGAATTGCAAGCGGCGCGGCATGCGCCCGGCATCAAGATCTTCATTGGTTCCAGCACCGGCGACTTGCTGGTCGATGACCAACAAGCGCTGGAGCGAATTTTTGCCGAAACCACGCTGCCGATTTGTGCGCACTGCGAGGATGAAACCACGGTCCGCGCCAACCGACAACGGTTGGGAGACAACTTGCGGGTTCATGATCATTCTCGGATTCGCGACCCGGAGGCCGCGTTGATCGCAACGCGGCGTGCGATTGACCTGTCCCTACGTCACCAACACCGCTTCCACGTGCTGCATGTCAGCACGGCCGCTGAGCTGCCAGTCATCGAGCAGGCGCGCCCCTGGGTTACCGCGGAAGTCTGTCCGCATCACTTGTTCTTCTCGACCGACGACTACGACCGGCTGGGGACGCTGGTGCAAATGAACCCGTCGGTAAAATCACCTGAGGACAGTCGCCAGCTGTGGAACGCACTCACGTCGGGAGGAATTCAAGTGATTGCAACCGATCATGCTCCGCATACTTGGGACGAGAAACAGCAAGCTTATCCGAAATCGCCCAGCGGTCTTCCGGCCGTGGAAAACAGTTTGGCGCTGCTGCTCAATCAAGTGAACCAGGGCCGATGCAGCTTGGATCAGGTCGCGACCTGGATGTGCGACGCGCCGGCCCGAGTTTGGGGGCTGGTCGGCAAGGGCCGGATCCAACCCGGCTATGACGCGGATCTAGTGCTGGTTGACCTGCAGCAGCGACGCACGATCGAAAACGAATCACAATTCACCAAGAGCCGCTGGAGTCCATGGGCTGGCGAGACACTCCAGGGCTGGCCCGTCCGGACCTGGGTTGGCGGCCAGACCGTCTTTCAAGACGGTCAGGTCCACCAAACCGCGGCAGGATCTGCCGTACTGTGCGATCACGATCGCGGTGGATACTGGGCAACACCAGATGGCGTCGGTGTCTAGAGCGCATCGCGCGGACGCGTGGCGTGCGCGATCAACCATGGTGGTTGCTCAACAACACGGCCTGAGCCAAAGGCGCCAGCCGCGGACGCGTCTTCGCTGGCCCCGCACATCGGCCACTCGATGCCAGCGCATCCGCTCATGTTTTACATCTAGGCGCTAAGCCAACTTGGACAACCGGTCAGTGCGATCGGCCAGCAGGTAGTAAAAAGTCACGCGGCACTTGGCCGAATCGTGCTTCATCACGTCGCACACTTGAGCGATGGCAGCGTCCGCTTCTTCGGCGTTCAACTCTAATTTGTTGGCACAGAACCCATCACGAATGGTCCTTAGCTCACTTGGGTCGCTGGCCGCGACCGTGGCTCCATCCGCCGAGGCCAATGCTCCGGCCAGACTCTTGGCAATGCCATCGACGATGCCAGCGTCGACCTTCTCACAAAACCGCTCGATGCTCTCCACATAATTCGACATGACGTTTCCTCTCCTTAGATATGAACTGCCGATTCGGTGCTGGCTACTGGAGCAATCCAAATTTTGATGGGGACGGCTGTTCGGTGTCTAAACGACCGTTTCATGACCCGAGCAACCACCGCCATGGCTGGTGCAAGTCGGACTGGCCAGCGGCCTGAATATCGTAACATAGCTGGCCACGCCGGCGCAGGCCACGCAGCGACAAGGCCATTGGCTGCGGCGACCTTGGAAAACGCTGGTCTCACTCCGACCACTGGCCTAGGATGAGTGGTGGATTGTTATTGCAGCGCCGGACGCTGGACAATTATGCTGCGAGTTAGACGACTATCGGTCCAGTTCGGAGTCCCGCACCTATGCCCTTTTTAGCTCCAAAACTCTGGCGGTTCGGAATTGTCACAGTCTTACTGTGCCAGCTTGCCGCCTCAGACGCGACCGTGCCATGTCTGGCCGTCGACGGCATTGTCGTCCGCCCAGAAGCTTGGCAGGCGGCTGTCCAACCGTGGAAAGCCTATCGAGAGCGACAAGGGTTGCAGCTGCTGGAGGTCGACGCCGAATTGGGCAGAGAGAAACTCCAGCGTTTCATTCAGCGCACGCGGCAAGAGCACTCGACGTGTCGGTATTTGATCCTTATGGGCGATGTTCGACCTCGTCCTCAACCCGGAGTGCCGACATTCTACCGAG
The DNA here is from genome assembly GCA_028289675.1 of Pirellulaceae bacterium. Classification (GTDB taxonomy): domain Bacteria; phylum Planctomycetota; class Planctomycetia; order Pirellulales; family Pirellulaceae; genus Aureliella. The sequence goes on along the minus strand of JANQOL010000340.1, from coordinate 1,039 downwards.
ACAGCACGGCCATGGTTCAATTTCATGGCGATCCCGTCATTGCTACTGACAATCCGTACGCAGATATCGACGACGACGAGATTCCTGAACTCGCGTTGGGCCGTATACCGGCGGACTCCGCCGAAGAACTTGGCGGCTACTTGACCCGAGTCATGGACTATGAGCGGCTCCGTCAAGGTGAGCTTTGGCGGCGGGATGTGCACGTGGTCGCCGGCGTCGGCGGATTTGGACCCTTGGCAGATTCGGTGATCGAGATGACGACGCGGCGTTTCTTGGCCGATCGCATCCCGGGTTGGTCCAACGTGACGATGACACAAGCCAGTGTCGACAGCCCGTATTGCCCGGATCCATTTCGATTCAGCGAAACCTGCATCCAGAGGTTCAATCAAGGAGGGACTTTCTGGGTCTACATCGGTCATGGACACGTTCGCCATTTGGATTACTTGCGAGTCAAGCGAGAGTTCGTTCCCATTTTGACGCATCGCGAAGTACCGGCTATCAACGCCGGTCAGCGCCCACCCATCGCGATTTTTCTGGCTTGCTACACCGGCGCTTTTGATGCGACGGAAGACGCGTTGGCGGAGGAACTGTTGATGCGTGAGGGTGGACCCATTGCCACGTTGGCGGCCTCTCGAGTCTCAGGACCCTATGGCTTGGCCATGTTGTCCGATGGTCTGCTGAACAACTATTTCGAGCAAGAACAACCCACGTTGGGACAGATCGTGCTGAGGTCCAAACAAGCCATGCTGAGGGATGGCGAACCCGAGGCTGGAGCCGGCGCCGATCAAATGCAGATGATCTCGGCGATAGCATCTGCGCTCAGTCCGCCAGACTATGACTTGCGAGCGGAGCGCATCGAGCACGTTTGGCAAATGCACTTGCTGGGTGATCCACTGCTCCGCCTCAACTATCCGCGGCAATTGCAGCTGGAGATCCCCAATTCGGTCCACCCCGGAGAGAACCTGTCGGTCCGAGGCCGCTGTCAGTCGACGGGAACGTTGACACTGGAGTTGGCCTGGCGGCGCGACCAGGTGCGTAA
>JANQOL010000336.1 GCA_028289675.1 Pirellulaceae bacterium | reverse complement strand
CGGCGCTTTGTGAACTTTATCAACCGGCAGCAATCCGGCGTTTCCGCAGTAGACCAGCGGATTGCCGACATAGCGAGGATCGAAGTAGACGGCGCCATTGACCGTGGGGATTCCCATCCGATTGCCATAGTCGCGAACTCCGGCAACGACGCCTTTCATCACTCGCCGCGGATGGAGTACTCCGGGCGGCAAAGCCGAAGACGGCGTGTCGGGTGGAGCAAAGCAGAACACGTCGGTGTTGCAAAACGGTTTCGCGCCCAGCCCGGTACCCAGCGGATCGCGAATGACTCCACCGATGCCCGTGTTGGCGCCTCCATAGGGTTCAATCGCGCTCGGGTGATTATGCGTTTCGACTTTGAAGACGACGTGGTATTCGTCGTCGAAAGTCACAATGCCCGCATTGTCCGAGAACACTTTGACGCACCAATCATCGTCGCCCAACTCCTCACGGATCTGCTCCGTGGCCGCAAAGATGGTCTCCTTGAGCATATTGTCAAACTGGCGCGAGCCATGTTCGTCGCTGTAGGCGATGCGGCCGGCCAGCGTCTTGTGACTACAGTGCTCGCTCCACGTTTGGGCGATGCTCTCCAGTTCGATGTCCGTAGGCTCGCGGTTCTGCTGCCGAAAATGTTCCCGAATGGTCTGCATTTCGGCCAGCGACAGGTACAGCTGGCCGGTGCGGCTCAGTTCCATGAGCTGGGCATCATCTAGTTCACGAATCGGCACGTGAACTAGTTCCAACTCGTAGTCGGCTCCAAAGTCCAGTTGCCGCAGTTGCAACGGACCGGTAATGACCCGCTCGATCGAATCGTTGTAGAGCAGTTTGCTGCAGATGCGTTGCAAGTCGTCGTCGGCTACTCGACTGAGCCAGTACTTGCGAAAGGTGGTCACGTGTTCGGCGGGCAAACTCATATCGCGCAATGCTTGATGAGTGCTCTGCGCTACTGGATCCATAACACCAGGTTTCGGCAAGACGTGGACCAGGTGCGCATCCTCTGGTTGACCATTCAAGGCGGCATCACCCACCGGAGCAATCGTCGTGGACTCGGTGATCGAATCTGACAGGAGGCGTTCTGCCGCGTGACGCACTTGCTCTTCCGACAATTCTCCTTGCAACAAGAAACCATGGGCCGCCGACAGCTGCAAATCGGTGGCCAAGCCCAAGTCTTGAGCTTCCGCGGCCAACGACTGTCCAGCAACGTCGGGTTGTCCATCCGCCGGATAGATGTCAATTTCCCAAAGTGTCACGCTTGGTCTTTCCTGCTGATAAAAGAGATTTGAGGGTGCTGTCGTCGCCGGCTTCCAGAGCCTCGATCCATTGCTGTAGCGCGCCCGCGTATTCGCCCAGTGCCGACAGCAGCGGACCACGGTTTTCATGCAAGATCTGAAGCCACATGTCGACGTTACCTGCTGCCACACGTGTTGTATCGCACCAGCCCGAGGCTGCCAGGGGGAGCAGTTTCTGGTCGGTGGCAGCTGCCAGCGCGGCCGCCACCACATGCGGCAAGTGACTGGTCCGAGCCACTGCCTGATCGTGATCTTCTGGTGCCATGCAGACGCACTTGGAACCTAAACTGGTCCAGAACTGCCGGGCGCGCTCGATCAAGTCGCTTGGCGAGTTTTCAGTGGGGGTAATGATCGTGGTCTTGCCAGTCATCAACTCGCTGCTGGCGTGCTCCACACCACTTTTGTCACTACCGGCCAAGGGGTGCGAACCGATAAAGTGGTCTTGTACGTCCCGAAGCTGATCGCAAATCGTGTGTTTGGTACTGCCGACATCGGTGATCCAACCGCCGGGTGACAGTTGTTGGCTGCTCTGCCGAACCAGTTGGGCGATGCGTTGGACCGGCGTGCACACGATGACCAGATCCGCGTCGGCGGCACTTGCCAACTCCGTGCTGCCATCGGTGATGGCGCCCATTGCCTGGGCTTGTTTGAGCGTCGCAGTGCGGCGACTGACTCCAACCACCGTTTGTGCCAAGCCGCGTTTGCGCAGCGCTAGTCCCAGGGATCCGCCCAGGAGTCCGACGCCGACAATGACCACGCGCTGGAGATGTGCCATGTTTCTCGCTGGAGGACCAGCTTGCGACTGGGCCCCTGAGTCCGTTCCTGACTAGCGCGGATCGCGCGGACAATTAAACCGTGCCGTGGGCGACGCCCGGGAAGCCACCTGCGCTAACGACGCGCCCGCTCGCACTGAAACGGTAGCCAAGCACCGTCTTGCTGGCTGCTGGCGACGGCTTGCTGGATAAACAGCATGCCCTCGACGCCGTCGTGCACATTGGGATACACGGTGTTTACGGGCTCCACGGTTTCACCCCCGGCATGTACAATCATGGCGTCAAAGGCGGCCGTATAAATGTTGGCGAAGGCCTCGAAAAATGCCTCGGGGTGCCCGCTGGGCAATCGGCAGGCGGCTTGTCCGGAGGCGTTCATAAACGGAGCGTTCGGATCGCGCGTGTACAGTTTGTGGGGTTCGCCGTTGCACCGCACCAGCATCGAGTTGGGTTCTTCCTGACGCCACTGCAGGGCGCCCTTGGTGCCGTCGATTTCAATGGTAACATCGTTTTCCCGACCGTGACTGATTTGGGATGCGGTCACCGTGCCCAGACCACCGTTTTGGTACTTGATCACCGATGTCCCGTAGTCGTCCAACTGCCGGCCTTCCACGAAGGTGCGGAGGTGGCAAGAAATCGACTCCGGCAACAAGCCTGTCATATAACGGCCGAGATTGTAAGCGTGCGTGGCGATGTCGCCGAAGCAGCCGGCAGCACCACTCTTGGATGGATCGGTGCGCCAGGAAGCTTGTTTCTGATCGGACTCTTCCAGCCGCGTGCGCAGCCAACCTTGAATGTAGTTGGCTCGGATGGCCTGAATCTCACCCAGTTCGCCGCTTAAGATCATTTCGCGCGCCTGCCGCACGAGCGGATATCCGGTGTAATTGTGAGTCAGCGCAAAAACACCAGGGCTGTTGTCCACCGTTTGGGCCAACTGTTCGGCTTCTGACAAGTCGAACGTCATCGGTTTGTCGCAGACCACGTGGAAGCCGGCCTCGACGGCCGCCTTGGCAATTTCAAAGTGCGTGTGGTTCGGCGTGGTCACGCTGACAAAATCAATTCGCTGATCTTCGGGCAGTGCCCGCTCTTTCTCGAACATCTCCGTGTAGGAACCATAGGCTCTGTCGCTGGACACGTCGTAATCGGGCGCGGACGCCTTGCTGCGTTCCGGATTGCTGGAAAACGCTCCCGCGACAACCTCGGCTCGGTTGTCCAGACAGGCCGCGATGGAATGGACTTTACCGATAAACGAACCCTGGCCGCCACCGACCAATCCCATGCGCAGTTTTCGATTTAGCGGCCCATTCGTCATGTTCTTGGTCTCCTACTAGGTCGTGTCGGCTGAGGTCGATTAGCCCGAATTGCCAGATTCGATGGTCGCGGCCACTCGCACCCGCGGCGGTTGAGGCACAGGACGGGCCAGTGCGCGCAGCACAGGTCCATGGTGGCAGACGTCCGAGGGTAGGGCATGTTCTAACACAATTCATAGAAGTCCGGCAGATCCTGGCCAAGACTTCTACGGGACGGCTAGATACACGGTTACGCTCGACAAGGCTGGCTGCACGCGGAAACGAAAGTAAGCGGCAGCATCGGCAAAGTTGCCGTAGAACGAGGAAGATGCCGAAGAGAAAGTTGCCGGAGAATCTGTCCGACATCGCGCGCTGACATGAGACGGCCGCTGGCAAGTGAGTGCCGGTAGGCTAGTTTTGGAATGAGCTGGAAATGGGCTGAGCTGGATCCAGAAAGCTAGGTTGGTGTACTAGTTGTATGGTACATTGGCACTTGACGTGTTGGTACGCCTGGACACCAATACGAAGACTGCCGGGGAATTCCACGAAAGTTGTCGCGCATGGGTAATATTTCGTTCTCGTTCGAATACCCCTGGTTTCTGGTGCTGCTGTTGCTCATTCCTATGCTGTGGCTAATCAGCTACGTCCCCCTGGCCAGCTTGGGCAGCGGTCGGCGTCTGGCAGCTTTGCTGTTTCGTAGCAGCGTCATGCTCCTGATCATCTTGGCCCTGGCCGGCGTCCAGTGGGTGTGGATCAGCGACAAGTTGACCGTGATCTACGTCTTGGACCAGAGCGACAGTATTCCGCGCGTGCGCCGCGATACGATGTTGCGCTACGCCATTCGGTCGGTGGCCAAGCACCGTAAGGACGCTCGCGGCGACCGATCCGGGTTGATCGTGTTCGGGCGAGAAGCAGCGATTGAGTTTCCGCCGTATGACGACGATCTACCCGAGGTTCGTCGCGTTGAAAGCTATCTAGGGCGGACCGATGCCACCAACTTGGAATCGGCGTTGAAACTGGCCCAAGCCTCCTTCCCAGAGGACTCGGCCAAACGCATTGTGATCGTAACCGATGGCAATGAAACCGTCGGCGGGGCCGCTGCGGTAGCGCAGGCCATGGTGGAAAAGGGAATTGGCATCGACACGGTACCGATCAATATGTCCGCCAAGAGCGAAATCCTGGTGGAAAAAGTTGATCTGCCGACCAACATTCGCCAAGGCCAGCCCTTTGAGACGCGCATCGTGGTCAATCGGCTGCAAACTCAAGCGGATGACTCGGGTGTTCCCGGACGGCTGCGATTGATGCGCGCTCGTGGCCCCAGCGAAGACGTGCTGGTCGACCAGGAAGTAACGCTGGACAAGGAAGTGAACGTATTCCCAATTCTGGACACGATCGATCAACCCGCCGGATACACGTATCGCGCCGAATTCGTGCCCGACAATCCCGCCGACGACACGCTCCAACAAAACAACCGCGCCGATGCGTTCACCTACATTCGCGGCAAGGGACGTGTGTTGCTCATCGAAGATTGGAACGCTCCGGGAGAATACCGAGCTTTGGTGGAAGCGCTGCTCCGCAATGATATCGAAGTCGAAGTGCAACCCAGCGATCAGCTGTTCACGTCGCTGACGGATTTGCAAGCGTACGACTGTGTGGTGTTGGCCGGCGTGCCACGCAGCAGCGGCGAAAGCGCCGACGCGATCGCCAACTTCACCGACGAGCAGATCGAAATGCTCGTGACCAACACGGAGCAATTTGGCTGCGGGCTGATCATGTTGGGTGGCCCGAACGGATTCGGCGCTGGTGGTTGGGCCAATACAGAGTTAGAAAAGGCGATGCCCGTCGACTTCCAAATCAAGAACAAGAAGATCGAGGCCGTGGGAGCACTGGCGATGATCTTGCACGCATCGGAGATCGCCCAAGGCAACTACTGGCAAAAGCGGATCGGGCAGGCTGCTCTGGAAGTCTTGGGGCCCATGGATTACTGCGGCGTCTTGCAGTACAGCGTCTTGGGTGACTCTTGGCTCTGGGGTGGCCAGAGCGGCATGCTGCGCGTCGGCGAGCATCGCGCCGCCATGGTTAGCCGGTTACGGCGGATGACACCCGGCGATATGCCCGATTTTCAGCCCAGCATGCAGATGGCGCTACGGTCGTTGGTCAATACGCCTGCCTCGATCAAACACATGATCATTATCTCCGACGGGGACCCGACACCTCCAGCGGCCGGCGTGCTCAATCAATTCGCCGGCAATCAAATCAAGATCTCCACCGTCGCGGTGGGGGCTCACGGGCCCGCCGGGCACCAGACGCTGCAAAACATCGCCACGCGCACCGGAGGCAACTACTACGTGGCAACCAATCCTGCCGCACTGCCGAAGATTTTTCAGCGCGAGGCCATGCGTGTCTCGCGGCCACTGGTATTCGAGCCCGATGGGGGCGTCCGGCCGCAGATTACTTATCCGCACGAAATCGTCCAGGGACTGTCGCGAGATCTGCCTCCGCTACGCGGTTTTGTATTGACATCGCTAAAGAACAGCGAATTGGTGGAGGTCCCCATTCGGGCCAACAAACCGAGCGAGTCTGAGAACCAAACCATCTTGGCGACTTGGACCTATGGTCTCGGACGTACGGCAGTGTTCACCAGCGACACCGGCAAACGCTGGGCTGGCAGCTGGACGGATTGGGCCGGATTTGATCAGTTTTTCTCGCAACTGGTCCGGTGGGCGATGCGGCCGACCAAGTCGGATGCCAAGTTCAGCGTGGCAACTAACGTGGGAGACGGCCGTGTCGAAGTCGTGGTCAATGCCCTCGATCAGGACAATGAATTCCTGAACTTCCTGGACATGCAAGCTGTAGCCGTGGGACCAAATTTGAAGCCCATTCCGTTGATCATGCGGCAAGCGGCACCGGGCCGCTACGTCGGTAGCTTTGATGCGGACAACGCTGGCAGCTACCTGGTGAACGTGATTCCCGGACCGGGAATGGCGCCGGTGACCACTGGTGCCAGCGTGCCGTTTTCCGACGAGTATCGGCTGCGCCAAACCAATTTCAATATGCTGCAACAACTGTCCAAACTGGAGCCGGATGGCGGACAAGCAGGCGCGATGACCGAAGCGCTGGACAACGACAATCTCGACGATCTGGTGGAACACAACGCGTTTCGCAGTGGATTACCGCGTGCGATGAGCTTGCAGGACATTTGGCCACTCTGCCTGGTGATCGGCGCTCTTTGTCTGTTCGGGGACGTGTTCGTTCGTCGGGTGTCACTGGATTACGCCTACCCGATCAAATGGATGGCACAGCGCATGCGCGGCCGCGAAACGGTCGAAGACGCCGAACGGAAACAAAGTTTAGAGCGGTTGCGTTCCAAGAAATCGCAAGTGTCGGGCGAAATAGAACAAGCCAAGGCAGCGACGCGCTTTGAATCCACGGAAACTGGTGAAGCTCAAATTCTGGATGAGCAGCTGTCCGATGCGAGGGACAAGTCCACGTCGGCCGCGCCCGCCAATCAGCCGCAGATGGCCCAACAAGACGAGCAAGCAGGTTATACTTCTCGCTTGTTGGCAGCCAAAAAGAAGGCTCAAAAACGATCCGGAGACGAAGGCTAGTGCGGTACCTTTCGAGCGAACGGTTTTCGGAGATTGAGCCACGATTTCATGGACGCACCACTTCAGCTGCCCCTGCGGTTCGCATTAGCACTTGGCCGTCCAGTTCTCACGGTCGCAATATTCGATCTTAGTTTCCATGTCCCAGCTCGCGTTGTCGACGCCTGAGCATTCCTACCCCAAGAAGATTCAACATGTCAAACGTTGCCGAACAGATGCAGCAACAAGCCGACGAGTTTCGTCAAAGGTATCAGGCAGTACGCGAGGAAGTGGGCAAAGTCATCGTGGGGCACGACGAAATCGTGCACGGCGTGTTGACCAGCATGTTTATCGGCGGCCACTGCTTGCTGGAAGGTGTGCCCGGCCTCGGCAAGACCATGCTCGTCCGCACGTTGGCCGAGACGCTCAGTCTGCCGTTCAGCCGCATCCAGTTCACGCCGGACTTGATGCCGGCGGACATCCTGGGCACCAATATGATCGTCGAAAAAGAGGATGGGCGCAAAGCTTTCGAGTTTCAGAAGGGACCGATCTTTACTCAGATTTGCCTCGCAGACGAAATCAACCGGGCGACGCCCAAGACCCAGTCGGCTCTCTTGGAGACCATGCAGGAAGGCACCGTCACTGTCGCCGGCACCCGCTACCAACTGGACAAGCCGTTCTTTGTCTTGGCAACGCAGAACCCCATTGAGCAAGAAGGAACTTATCCTCTGCCCGAAGCCCAATTGGACCGGTTCATGTTCAAGTTGGTCGTCGGTTACAGCTCGCGGGACGAATTGAATACGATCGTGGATCGAACCACGCGAGGAACTCAGATTACGACCGATAAGGTCATGGACGGCGAAGAAATACGGCGCTGGCAAGGTCTGGTGCGTGAAGTGATCCTAGCCAAGCACGTTCAAGACTACATCGTGCGTTTGATCCTGGCCACGCATCCGCAAGGACAGCTCGCGCAAGCGATTACCAACCAATACGTGCAATGGGGCAGCAGCCCTCGTGGCGCTCAAACACTGGCCTTGGCAGCCAAAGTGCGTGCTCTGCTCGACGGGCGCTTCAACGTCAGTTTTGAAGACGTTCGTCGAGTCTATCTGCCCAGCATGCGCCACCGGACGTTGTTGAACTTCGAAGCCCAGGCCGAAGGTATCGACATCGATCAGATTCTGTTGGAAATACTGGAAAAGGTACCGGAGAAGTCCGAAGAGCCGCTCTCCGACGCCGACTAGAGCACCTAGAGCTGGTGACCGCTACGTCAGAGACCACGTTGCCCAGATAGGCAACCTTCAAAAAACAAAGGGGCGCGAGCTAAGGGTCGACTTTCTTACCCTTGCGGCCTGGGCGGCCGCGCGGACCAACTCGGCCTTCGCGTTCCAAGTCCTCCCAAGTCTTTCGCTTCGTTCGGACAAGCTGATTGTTGAGAGCGTTGTAGCATTCGCGATGGATCCCGCGGGTTGTCTCCTGATTCGAGTAGATGGGCTGTTTGCACTCAAGACACTCGCCCACCACGTACGGCTCCTGCTCCTCCTGAACGATGCGGCCATCGACCCATTTGATGGCCCGGTCAATGGTTTTGCGAGCCTCGCGAAGCTGTTTTAGTAGCTCTTCCTGTTTCATTTGAAATATTTTTGCAAAGGATTTTGAAAACACAAGCATCGGACTATCAAGGACTTGCGTCGCATTGCCTGTTAAATATTATGCAAAATAATATGCAAATATTTTGACAGTCAAAAAAGGCTCCGGTAAATTCCTCTTTTGGGGCAGGAAATCGTTAACAAGAGCTAAAAGTGGAGCTCCGGTCGGCGGCGGCGATTCGCGTCGGCAAAGAAATCATGGAAGAAGTGGGCAGGAGGAGCAGCATGAGCGACCACGATCAGCAGCTGACGGCCATGAACGGGCTCCGATCGACCGGCAGGATGTCGGCTGACCGCGCAGGACAGCGCCATCAGAGCAAGGGCCATCGGATTGAGGGCTCCACAAGCTGCCGCAATACCGAAAGACCGGGGTGTCGTCCGTCGGATCAAATCTGCCAAGGCCCCAGTGACCTCGGTGATTTCGGTCGGGAGGGCGACTGCATTGCGTAAGGCGGCCAAGGAGCGCATCGCCAAGTGCAAGCGTGAGAACCTGTGCGTGGCCTGCATGGAACCATTTACGAACAAGGATGAAGTGGCGATCCGAGGGTGCCATGTCCGCTGCTACCACGCCACCTACCGAGCCATTCGCCGCGGTAAGTTTACCGCCGAACAACGGGTGCGAGCCGGCAAGTTGTTGGAGGCAAAGAATCGTGGACGCAAGCCAAGCAATCCCGTGTCGTTGGAGAGTTCCGAGTGAGCCTCAGCTGGTGGGCGCAGCAACGCGCAACGCTCCCGACTTGAATCGGACGAACGCAGGTGAGGTGACTACGGGTGTCTGATGTGAAAGGCGGTCAACATTCCTCTGGCCATAACAACTCAAATAACACGGGTTTGCAACGCGAGACGGTGCTCGCTCAAGCCACAGACGCCGTCTTGTCGCGGTTGATGGTGGTTTTGACGAACGAAGTTCAGCTGCTGGGCGAGCAGGTTTCCCAGTTGACGGTCGCTGAGGCATCCGACCATCCGCATCCGCAGCCCGAACAGACCGCCGCCATCGCGCTGTCGCAAATCGTGCGCACCGCGATCGCTCGTGAGTACCCCGAGGCCTGGGATGAGCAAGCTCTGCAACATCTGCCAGCCGAGGAGCGACAGTTGCTGCGCGGAGAGTTGAGGGCGCGAGTCAGCCGAGGCCTTAGTTCCGCCTGGGCAGATGGCCTGAGCCGCCATATCGGCTCGGACCAGAGCGAAGCCTAGTCGACGAGCGTATTAGCCCCGTCAAAGCTTAGCCCTCCCTGGATCCGCTGGAGGCCAGGCTTTAGCCGTTCTTACTGGATCCTGACGGCTAAAGAGATCGTCCAGCTTAGGGCGTTGTCATTTTCCTTTTTTTCTCAAGGTTGTGTATGGCAAGTGTGTTCTGGGCTACAACAAGCATGCCCAC
>JANQOL010000316.1 GCA_028289675.1 Pirellulaceae bacterium | reverse complement strand
AGCTGCTGCACGCGGCAAAGGTCTGTTGTTGCAACTCGAGCAACAGCTTTGGGTGTCGCAGCAGGGCACCAATCTCTTGGATCGACAACCGCTTGAGCCCGTGTTGCAGGACCAGCGGTAACTTATCCCCACAAACGCTTTCCAACGTGGCAGGTGTTTCCGTATCTTCGAAGGCTTCTAGTTCGGCTACCAATTGGCCAAGCCGTTTGCCGACAATCTGACGCTCAAGCCACTCCGGCCACTGCCGTTTGTCTTCCGGCAAATCAAACATGACCGTTTTCATAGCAGTTTCCCTTCTGTACACAGCTTGAGGGCCTTCATGGCCGCATTGCGTAACTTGTAGACGGAGTTCATGGTGATTTTCATCGCCGCCGCAATTTGCTCACTGGTCTGACCACCGAGATCAAGCTGGATGATCTGATCCTGACGAGACGACAGTCGTTGGCGGCAGTCGCGAAAGATCTTCCGTCGTTCTTCGTACGGATCGTGGTCGACGGTGGCGGTCGCCATATCGGTGGCCGCGTCATGATCCGTCAGGGACAGTTTGGATCGATTGGCGGGACGACGCAGAAAGCTAATGCACTCGTTTCTTGCACAGCGAACCAACCAATTGCGGAGATCCGACTCCGATCGTTCGATGAATGGTTGCAATTTGGCGCCATTGAGCAGCTTGGCGAACACGTCTTGAACCACGTCCTCAGCATTGGATTCGCCGACAATCGACGCGGCAATGCGAACCAGAGCAGGTTGGTATCTAAAGAAAATCGCTGATTCCGCCTCTCGATCTCGTCCATCGCGACAAATACGCTCAATCCATCGTTGGTGATCCAAGAACGGTTCTCCTGCCTGCAAGTCTCTAGCGGTGTCTTTTCCGTGGCCTGACATTGTAACTGGCATGGGATTCCTCTTGTCCCCGTTCTGGATGAACCCACTTCCCGTTACCTCGGAAACGCATTCTGCGGACGCAATCTTCCCATGCATCCGCAGATTTTCTCATTCTTTGGCGAAGAACGACTGACCGGCCAGCGGCAACATGGCCGGCTGGCGGTCAAGTTCCGTCCCGCCCGAGTTTCGAATCCGTCATTTGCCCAACCAGACCAGCCAAAGCATCAAACCGGTCAACATCGCCACAGCGATTTGTCGGCGCCCTGGAGCGGACTGGTAGGTAACGAACTGCACTTCATCGCCGAGAAGGTGCTCCGTGCGACAATAGCTAGAACCGGCGATGGCAACGATCTTGGTGCGCTGCAACATAGTTTTTCTCCAGCGTCAGAGTGATTGGCTGGCTGAGCCGATCTCAGCCGCACAACCCTTCAACGCATGGAGATCACCGAATCTTCCCACCGCCGGTGCGGATACTTCGTGCTAGCCGCACGGTCGGCGCTATCAAGATGGCGCTTGCGAATTTCGTCGGACCCAGTCACCACCAGAGGCAAAAACGCTCTGGTGCGTCAGGTACGCAAACCGAGGATGCGGAGGCTGAGACCCACGCTATTTGGTCTTCGACAGCGGAAAAGCGGGTACACCGGCGGGATTGCGCATGACCGGGTGCTGTTGCCCCTTAGTCAGCGTCTTCACGCGATCGGCCACGTAGTTCGCCAACTCGCTGGAGTAGATGACTCCGTCTTGGTTGGCGTCCGCCTTGCCCGACAGTCCTTCCACAAAGGCGATGGTAAAGTAGCCGCCCCGGTCATCGCTGCTTTCCTGCGACAGCTCTTTACCCGTC
>JANQOL010000300.1 GCA_028289675.1 Pirellulaceae bacterium | reverse complement strand
TCAGTGATTCGTCGAACTCCGGCCACTGCTCATAGGCCAGCGTGCCCGAGTTGCCCAACAGGCTCCACAGTTCCTCCGCAATGTGAGGTGCCATGGGAGACAGTAACAATACAAACTGATTCATCGCCAGCCGTGGCCGCACGGACTGTTTGGTGAAGAAATTGACGAACTCCATCAACCTGGCAATTGCCGTGTTGTAACTCATCGACTCCAAATCCGCCGTGACTGCAGCAATGGTGCGATGCAGCTGTTGATTCTGCTCGGCTGTCGGCTCGACATCTTGGATCGCTTCGGACAGCTCCAGTGACTCGCTCTGGTAGTCAACGATCATCCTCCACACGCGATCCAAGAAATTGCGAACGCCGCTAACGCCTGACATACTCCAAGGCTTGGTGGCCTCCAACGGCCCCATGAACATTTCATACAGCCGCAAGGCGTCGGCACCATATTCGCGGACGACTTCATCTGGATTGACCACGTTGCCGCGGCTCTTCGACATCTTGTGCGCCCGGCTATCGACTCGAATTTCATGGTTGGCTGCCAACACAAAGTGATCGCCTTGCTTGGTGACCTGAGATTCTGCCAATGCAACGGTGGACACTGACGTTTGGCTCGCGCGCTCCACCAACTCACCTTCTGCAGTCTTGACGACTTGCGAAGCGCACACGAATTCCTTCCCACACTGGTAGCCCGTGTACTCGACTTCACCCAGAATCATGCCTTGATTGACCAGCTTCTGAAACGGTTCGCTGCCTGAGACGTGGCCACGATCGTACAGCACTTTGTGCCAAAAGCGGGCGTATAGTAAGTGCAGGACGGCGTGTTCAGCTCCGCCAACATACAAATCGACCGGCATCCAAGCACGTTCCTTGGCGGGGTCGCAGAACGAGTCCTGATTTTGTGGATCGATGAACCTGAGATAGTACCAACACGATCCGGCCCACTGTGGCATGGTGTTGGTCTCGCGGCGGTAACGCCGCCCGTCTATTTCGACATACAACCATTCGTCCGGCGACTTACCCAGTGGTGGTTCCGGGCGACCGTGAGGTTTGTAGTCTTCCAAATCGGGCAGGTTGACCGGCAATTGGTCGTTATCCACGGCACGGATGACTCCCGTCGGCTGCCCGGCATCATCCAATTGGTGCAAGATCGGAAACGGCTCGCCCCAAAACCGTTGCCGGCTGAACAACCAGTCGCGCAGTTTGTAGTTCACTGCTTCGCGGCCCACACCGGACTGGGACAGGTCGCTTGTAATGCGTGGCTTGAGCTCTGCGGTCGTCAGACCATCGTAAGAGCCCGAATGCACGGCCACCCCAACACCGACGAAGCACTGCTGCCCGGCTAGCACCTGATCGCGGTCGACGTGCTTTGCCGACCCAGGATCGACCACTGCGGTGATGGGCAATTCAAACTGTTCCGCGAATTCGTAGTCGCGATCGTCATGAGCAGGAACCGCCATGATGGCCCCGGTACCGTAACTGGCCAGCACATAGTCGGCGATCCAGATCGGAATGGGGTGTTCATTGACGGGATTGATTGCATAGGAACCGGAGAACACGCCGGTCTTCTTCTTGGCGTCCCCCTCCGTACGCTCGCGATCACTCTTG
>JANQOL010000287.1 GCA_028289675.1 Pirellulaceae bacterium | reverse complement strand
GATCTCCGCCGCCGTCGCCGTGGGCTCGCGCTCCGTCCAACGTCAAGTTCGTCAGCACATTCAGCTTCGGCACATGATGGGCCACCGGCTGCAAAGTCGACGGTACTTGGAAACCTGAACCGGTTTGCTGCGGCGTCCAATCCGGCATGTGCATTCCGTTGGGCACATAGAGAAACGCCAGCCGCAAGGGCGCCTTCGCCTGGGCCGCTGACACGGTGGGTCGCATCGCCTCTAACAACGGCAGGCTCAAGGCAGTCCCTGCTCCCCGCAGCAACGTTCTACGACTGAGCTGTTTCATTGTTCCCACTCCCGTTCGCCCTTTTTCTGAAAGGGATCACTGGTAACGATCCCCACCAACAACGTACTGAATCGATAGTCGTCGTCTTCTAGCGCTTGAATGATTTTGTCCAATGCGCACTTGTCGTAGTATTCCAGACCACGCCCCAAGGCATAGGTCAACATCTTCTCCGTCAGGCATTCGACAAATTGTTCCTTGTGCCGTCGAATCAACAACTGCTGTAGCTCCGCCGCGCCGCGCACACGAATGCCGCCTGGCAACTCACCGGACGCATCAATGGCCAACGTTCCGTCGCGTGTACGATACTGCCCGATGGCGTCAAAGTTCTCCAAGGCGAACCCTAGTGGGTCCATCAGCTTGTGGCAATTCGCACAGGCGGGGTCGGCGCGATGCTGCTCCAACCGCTCGCGCAACGTTCCGGTCAGCTCGCCTTTCTTCTCCTGCAACTCGGGGACTCCAGGCGGCGCCGGTGGCGGCGGTGTTGCCAACAAGTTCTCCAAAATCCACTTCCCGCGTTTCACGGGACTGGTACGCGTTGGATTGCTCGTAACTGCCAATACGCTGGCTTGGGTGAGCAAACCGGCGCGGGGAGTGCCTTTCAACGACACCGGACGGAAGGAGGCGCCCTGCACGTTCGGAATTCCATAGAACTCGGCCAACTCCTGATTCAAGTACGTAAAGTCCGCATCGAGCAATCGCAAGACACTCATGTCTCGCCGCATGACTTCCGAAAAGAAACGCAGCGTTTCGTATTCCGCCAAGCGCTTAATGCGTTCGTTCCACTGCGGAAACTGACTGCGATCCGGCTGAAAATCACGCAGCTTGCGCAGCGTCAGCCATTGCCCGGCAAAGTTCTTGATGAAATCCTGCGCTCGCGGATCCTTGACCATCCGAGCTACCTGCTGCCGCAGCGTATCTCCTTGCCGCAGCTGCTTTTTCCACGCCAGTGAAAACAGCTCGTCGTCCGGCATCGAGCTCCACAGAAAATAGGACAGTCGCGTGGCCAGTTCGAATTCATCCAAGTCGCGGAACTTGGTGAAGCCGAGTGCTTCCGATGGCGGTTCGACGCGGAACAAAAAATTTGGCGACACCAAGATCACTTGCAGAACGACTTGAATGCTCTCCTCGAACGAATCACCATCGTCCTGCAACTCCATTGCGAAATCGACCAATCGATCGACCTCGGCTGGCTCTACGACTCGGCGGTAAGCTCGATTGATCCATTTCGTCACCACGGCCCGCGTTGCCCGCTCTCGGTCGGCCGTGTTTTTGGGTGTAGTGAATAAGATCCGGCGATGATATTCGGACAGCTGGCTGGGATCCAACTTGGCTCCTCCCGGCTTCTTGCCGGCGATGGCCAGGTGATGCACCACTAAATTGCGATCTAGTTTTTCTTGGCCACCGTTGCCTGCTCGGTAAAAGTCGTTCAGGAAACTGATGCCGATTTCACGACTACCCGCTCGCAAGCGCGTGCGGAGCGTATAAGTTTGCGGTTCGCCACGGTCGTTGGGGACCGGAATTCGGCGCACCAATTTGCCATCAATCTCGATACCCATCAGGCAGGGTTCGTCGCCGGCTTGGTCGCCCCCGGCGGTGACCGCAATTTCGTAGATCCCCGCCCAAGGCACTTGTTCGCGAATCTTGGCCGTTCCCTGGGACGCCAGTGTCAGTTCCCGCTCTGAGCGACTCGAACTGGCATCTACCTGGAGTTGCCCGCCCGGGTAACCTTGTTCAAACATCTCGGTCGGCGGCGGAGTCTGAATCAACGCTTTGCTGATCCGCTCTGCCTCCAAAAAGTACTTCTCCATCAACAACGGCGGTAACGTGAGTACGTCACCAATGTTGTCGAAGCCATACCCAACATCGTCTCCCGGAAAATTGGAGGCCGGCTTGAAGGACTTCAGCCCAAACAGATCGCGAATCGTGTTGCTGTATTCTGTCGCGTTCAATCGCCGCAACGTCACGCGCCCGGGATTGGGCTCTAAGCCGCATTCGTATTCCTCAATCGTCTGCAAAATCCAGCCCATCAATTCTTCGCGCTCCGCGTCCGACAACTCGCTGACGTCCGGTGGCGGCATCTCCATGATGCGCATTTTCTGAACGGCTTTTTCCCAGATGAAACGTCCCTTGAGGAATGACAACGGCGTTTCAAAGTGGTCCAGAGTCAGGCCGGCATCCGGTTCGGCACCCGAGTGACAATCCAGGCAGTGCCGTTTGAGCAGCGGCATGATTTTGTTGTCCAGTTCGATCTGTCGCTGCTTCGAATCCGCCAAGGTAACTTGGGTGGAGAAGCAGAGCACCAGCCAGCCAGCGATCACGAGCGCCGGTCGCCAGGCTGAATCGTTCGAACTGTCGGCATTGCGCCGACAATTGAAGACGTTTGCGGTTTGCTGAAAAGTCATACTTGGCGTAACAAGTCGTGCTGGAGCCGAGGAGCTAAATCGTGGCCGGGACGAGAGCTGATTCAGCAGCATCCTACGCGCTGGACACTTTAGTATAGCCTACAGCCCAAAGCGCTTTCGGCCAGCTGTCCGCATTGCCACTCGAGGTTTACCAACTCAAACAACTTGCCCCAAGCACTTGTCGATAGACATCGTCCGCAGCGATCTCGCGGGCAAGAAACCTGGGCGGTGAGTCTTCTCCTCCAACCTGGCCGATCGATTTCTCAGGCTCCCGTTTTCTAGTTTGCCCAAATATTCACAAGGTCGATGAACTCTCTTGACTTCCGTGGCGGCCTATAATTAACGTGGATCGTACGGGGGTAATTACTCGCTGGTGGAGGGTTGCCTAGATGAAATCAAATGACGCCCCATCGCCACTCAACAGTTTCTTCAATGGTTTGAGTGAGCATGTGTTTCATACGCAGCTGGGTGTGGTGGACACACAGTTGGTGGACTATGTCAGCCAGCTGCTAATTCGCTTCTCCCGCGTCGAAGCCCTGGATCGCGTGCGGCAAATCGATGGGCGACCTGCCACCCAGGTGGTCACGATGGTCGCCGAAGCCGAAAAACGGCTGGGCACAGCTCGACGAGAAGTCCACCGACACATCGGGGACTACACGCTGTTTTGGTCCGGCCTTTACCCAGAATCTCTTCGCGAATTGAAGGGCGACGACAAGCAGGACCAGTTTGTCAACTACTGTGCCCAAGGCAAGAAAGCGTACAAGATTGCCAGCGACATCGAAGCCGACAAAAAGTCGACCCCAGGTTCGCTGCTCAAACGCATGAGCGACCAATTCGAAATGTGCGCCTATGGCCTAAGGGAGATTCGACGCGAGTGGGAGCGTCGGGATGGCGAGGGCGATTGCGACGTCCCGCTGCTGCTCTAGTCCACGGCACTGATCTTCGCCTGGGACCGGAACTACTGGTGGCTCCAGTGTTCGACAGTGTCCTGTCTGAATTCAGCGATCTCTTCGTCGCTTGGTCGATCTGCGAAGTGCTTGATGGCGTGGACTTCCGCTCCCGTTCCATCTCCGATGATCTCATAGTTCACCCATACACTCCACTCCCGCAGATGCTCGTGCTCATCCTGCGGAAAACGGCACACATAACGAAGAGTGTAGCCATCGTCGTCTTGGGAAAGTACAAGTGCCTCATCGCGGTTCCGAGCCTCCGGCCCATCCAGGATCGTCGACGTGGCTTCCAACACCCTCATCGAATGCTCGGGCAATCCTAAATCTTGCTCGATCTCCCGGGTCATGCGGGACATACCTCGTTGCACGGGTGGACCGCCAGAAAAGTAGCCACCCAATAGCAACAGCACCGCAGCACCAACGATGACCATCGCAATTCGACTTAGATATTTCATGGGCGAGGCGTCCGTTCGTACCTGGAATACGCGTCCGATGAGTTTATCAGTACGTCGCCGATTTGAGCAACGAATCTGTGAGCCGTCCACTGTTTAACAAAATGCCGCGCATTTGCCGCCCGAATGCCAAACCTTGCCAACAACTTCAGGCTGATGAACGTCTAACATGCGTATCCCCAAGTTTGACATTGTCGTTTTTTGACACTGTTTAACAGGTAGCCGGAGGCGCATCTGGTTTACGCATCCGTGCGTCTGCGGCTAGAGGCTAAACATAATGCCGCGGTACTTCTGCCCGCATGCTGACGGGCGCCAGTAGCGTTGTCAGGTGGCAGCGTTGTGGTATCGTAGCTGCATGCCATTTCATGCCACTACAATTCTGTCAGTTCGCCTTGGATCCCAGGTCGCTTTAGGCGGTGATGGTCAGGTGACCCTGGACAACACCATTGTCAAGAGTGATGCATCCAAGGTTCGGAAATTGGCTGGCGATCAGGTCATTGTGGGCTTCGCTGGTGGAGCCGCCGACGCATTTGCTTTGATGGAACGCTTCGAGGCCAAGCTAAAGGCTCACCCCGCTAGCCTCCCGCGAGCGGCCACGGAGTTGGCCAAGGAATGGCGCAGCGACCGCGCCCTCCGGCGTTTGGAGGCGCTGCTAATTGCCATCGACGTCAAACACAGTTTGCTGGTTAGCGGCACCGGCGACGTCATCCAACCGACCGACGGGATTTTGGGAATTGGATCGGGAGGCAATTACGCCGTAGCGGCAGCCCGCGCGCTGACTCGTCACAGTCAATTGACCGCGGAAGAAATTGTTCGCGCGGGGCTGCAAGTAGCTGGCGAATTGGATGTGTACTCGGGCGGCAACATTATCGTTGAGCATTTGGAATG
>JANQOL010000273.1 GCA_028289675.1 Pirellulaceae bacterium | reverse complement strand
GGACCGCTGGAAGGCGCTGAAGGTGGCCCAATCGTCGTGTTTGCTATAACCGGAACGTGCGCCCGTGAATCCGCGGCAGCTAGTGGCTGCGGATTTGGACAACCCCAGCGATAACCTAACGTTGGTTAGCTGATTCCAACGAAACCAGTTAGCCCCATTTGTTTCCATGAATTCAACTCGACTACTTACACTTGTGGCCACCGTCGTGGTTAGCCTGATCGCCTCATCGGCGTACGGGCAGACGCGATCGTCGCGCCTCAGCGGCTCGACGACCTACGATCCAGATGGCGTGCTCGAGCCTTGGAAGATTAGTGACGTAGCGTGCGCGGAATCCGGCATCGTGGGTGAGTTGCACGTTCGCATCGGCCAAGC
Organism: Pirellulaceae bacterium; assembly: GCA_028289675.1. Classification (GTDB taxonomy): domain Bacteria; phylum Planctomycetota; class Planctomycetia; order Pirellulales; family Pirellulaceae; genus Aureliella. Next base: position 2,668 of record JANQOL010000273.1, on the reverse strand, counting down.
CGTGAAGGTTGGACAAGCACTCGCCAGCCTGAACTCGCAGGCACTCAAAGTGCAGTTGGAAATTGCCGAGGCCCAAGCTCGTTCCGTGGGCCGCGAGTCGTCCGCCCGCTCCGACGTTCAGCTGAATCGCCGAAAAGTCGAAGCAATTCGAGCGGTACGCGAACAGCAATTCAGTTCCCAGATGGAGCTCGAGCGGGCTGTCGCCGAGTTGCAGATCTCGGAAGGCCGGCTGGTTGCCGAACAGGAAGAACGGGAGGTGCTGCGGTTGCAAGTCGAACGTTTGCGGCAGCAACTCGCGGAACGAACCGTGTTCGCTCCCATTGACGGTATGGTTGTCGAAGTTCACAAGCAACTGGGCGAATTCGTCGCGCCCAACAGTCCTCAAGTGGTCCGCATTGTGGACGTCTCACGTTTGCGTGCCAGTTTCTTCCTGCGTTTGGAAGAAGTTGACCGATTGCGGCAAACCACTCAAGCCAAAGTACGGTTGATGAATGGTAAGACCATTGAGGCGGACATCGAAAGCATCGCACCATTTGCCGAAAGTGAGAGCGGCTTAATCGAGGTCCGAGTTCTCATCAACAACCCCAAGCGCGACATTCGCAGCTCGCACTGCACGTTGATTCTGAATCCTACACCTTAATGCGAGACGCATGGACGTACGACGTGCAAGATCGATGAGCAGGTGACTTGAGCGCCCGGTTGATCTTCGACACGAAACAAAGCAACTGCGCCAAGCACGCCCTTCGCACTGCTTTGGATTACTTGTGTGATCCGCAAACAGAAGAGCGCGCAGAGAGTCCTTGCCAATCCGATCTACTCTTCGGAATCAGAGCACACCACCGTGATTCACACCGCAGACTCGACGACAGAACTCCCCTGGGCAGGCCACTCGGTTGCCTGCGGCGTCGAGGATACCGCGGCGCCTCCCGTGGTCAGCCAGTCCGCCGCGGAGCCAACGGCGCTGATCGACTGGGGACAGGCTGCGCCGGATGGAACGGCCGCCACCGCCACACGACTGCTTAAACAATTAGCAACTCGGCTGCATTGTGAAGTCCACTTGGCCGTCATGCCGGCAGACACCTCGCACGGCACAAAGCCCGAGATATTTCATTCTTCGGACAGTCACCCGTCCAAGCTCCCGGAACCGCGTTTGATCGAAGCGGCGCTGATCGAAGCGAGCCGAGCGTCGGCGAGTTGCTTATTTGCTACCACACAAGGTTACTCGTCAGGAGTACTCAAGAACTTGCTGGATAACCATGAAGACGCCGTCTGGTTGAGCTTCGCCGTAGAAGCACCCGACGCGTCTAATCCAGCCGGCCGGTCGTCGATCGTACTTCGGGTCCCCAGGTCTCAAGTCCAATCCAAAGAGTTCTATGCGGCGCAGATGGAACGCATTCGCCGAGAGCTGCCGGCTTGGTTAGTCAGCTGGCGTCTGTGCGCTTTGGGATTGTGTGTTCAGCGATGGCAGCAACTCGGTGCCAAACTGATCAGTCGTCGCACACAGATGATCGTGGCCATCTGCCTGGCCGCTGTGGCATGCCTGGCAGTTCCAGTTCCGTACCGTCCACAGCGGCCATGTGTGGCCGAGCCAGCGGCGCGGGCGTACGTATCGAGCCCCATTGAAGGCCAGCTCACTAGCGCGGCTGTGCGACCGGGCGATGTCGTGCGGCGCGGGCAGGAATTGGCGCGCATCGACGACCAGCAGATTCAGTGGGAATTGTCGGCCGCGGAAGCCGACTACGAGGCCGCCACAAAACGGCGCGACGCCGCGCTGGCAGCCCGTGCCGGGGGGGAATTGCGTTTGGCCCAGCTGGAGCAAGAGCGTATCGAGTTGACGATCCAATCCTTGCGCCGCCAACTGGAACAGACCGCGGTGCATAGCCCAATCGATGGCGTGGTGGTTCAGGGCGACTGGTATCAAAACGATGGAGCGCCGGTCACGCGTGGTGAAACGTTGTTCGAGATTGCTCCGCTGGAAGCAATGCAGATCCAAACACATCTGACTACCGCCGACCTTGGACGTTTGCGTGTTGGTAGTCGCCTGAGCGTCTATTTTGATGCCGCCCCCGGACAATCCTGGTCTGGAGAAATCCAGCGGCTGGATCCAAGGGCGCAAGTCATTGACTCGCAAGTCGTATTCATTGCAGAGACCGAAGTTGACAACGTCGGCCAGGTGTTAAAGCCCGGCATGAAGGGCAATGTCAGGCTGGATGGTGGGCGGCGCAGTATTGGCTGGCTATTGTTCCATCGTCCCTACCTGTGGATCATGAAAAAACTGGTCTGGTAGGAACTCCACATGTCTGAACATTCACTACCGGCCCTGCGTGGCGATCTGTCATTCACCTTGCATCAGCAAGGCGATCAACACTGGTATGCCGTGCAAGATCCAGCCTCCGGTCATTTCACGCGACTGGGGCGCACTGAGTATCTACTCGCCTGCAGTTTGGACGGCAAGCGCGATGCCGCTGCAGTTCTGGCTTCTGCCCAGCAAGCGGCACCCGAAATCGAGGCCGACGAAGATTCGGTCTTGCGTTTGGTTGCCTGGCTTACGCAGCATCGCCTAGTGCAGTCCGCGAATGGACCGGCGGCGATGACCACGCTGAAGGCTTCGCGGTCCGGCCTGTCTTGGAGTTTGTTGTATGTGCGCATACCGTTAGTCAAGGGACAC
>JANQOL010000268.1 GCA_028289675.1 Pirellulaceae bacterium | reverse complement strand
GGCACGCGAGACATTGGTGCCCGCTAAGCGCACCGGCTCGAACACCGCAACGGCGACGATTTTGCCAGTGCGGCCTATCTGCCATTCAATGTCCTGAATGATCGGCGTGGCCTCTTCTTCGCGAAACTTCCAGGCGATCTTTCCTTTGGGATTGCCAGTTCGAGGATCGCCGTGCCGCCCCAATTGCTCTTGGTCCTCCAGGTTGTTGACCCCCACGATGACGCCATCCACCTCATAGTCCAACTCAGGTACCTTCGCCTCCATGACGGCCAGTTCTTCAAACCGAAAGGGCTGCGTCTCGGCGAAAGGCACTCCTAACGACTCGTTGCAATACCGCGCCTTCTCCAACTCAGTCTTGTAAGGCGGCTTGGCAAATCCCTCGATGCCGTAAGCGATGAAGCTCAGACGCATCATTTTGGTTTTCTGAGGGTTCTTGAACTGTCTAATTCCGCCGGCTGCGTGATTGCGCGGATTGGCGCGCAGCTTTTCTCCTTCGGCCGACAAATCAGCTTGGACCTGTGCAAAGTCCGACAGTCGGCAAATCAGCTCGCCGCGGATGGAACAGGTCTTCTTCAGTTTCAGACGCGCCGGAATGCCGCTGACATATTGCACTTGTTCCGTCACGTCTTCGCCGTGAACACCGTCGCGGGGTCGAAGTCCCGCGCGGACCAACTGTCCGCGTTCGTAGTAAAGTGCCAGAGCGACTCCGTCCAGTTTGTAGGCTTGATAGAAGTACTGCTGTGGCAGCGATACAGGTTGGTCCTTGTACGTCTTGCCCGGAATCTCCTCACGCGGTCCGTCAGCAACCTCGGCGGGTGCCGCCTCAGCGCAGCTCACCAGCCACTTGAGCAGCATGTTTTCTTGCGTTTCCACATCTTCATGACTGGCCTTTTCAATCGACGTCATCGGCGGATCATGAACCACCTTTTCAACCGAGCTGGTCGCCAAGGAAGCCGTGGCCGAATCGAAGACCGGCGAATCGGGCCGCAACGCGTGCAATTGCCGCCGCAGTCCATCGTATTCGCCGTCGGTGACCACGATGCCCGTGTCGGGGTGCAGGCAATCGTCTCCACGTTCGTACAGCGTATCTAGGTGTGCAATAATGCGTTCGAGGTCGTCGGCTTGCTGATCGTCCGAGGGGCTTTCCGACGACGACTGTGAAGAAATCGACTTGGGCATCTTGGTTGGTAGAGCAGTTTACTTTTTCGTGGGAACGGTTTTTTTGTACGGTTAGAATCGGGTCATGGATGGCGCCAGCCGGACGCCCGTCCGGCTCTGGTCGAGCGGATCTAACGATGGCGCCCCGTCTGCTCAATTTCCTGCAGGCGCGTGCGCAACTGGCGCACCAGCTGCGGTTGCTGTGAGGCTAGGTTGGTGGTCTCTCCGGGATCACTCTGCAAATCGTACAACTGTACGGCCGGGGCTCCGGGTTCGGGCTGCTGGCGTCCAGGTCGCGAGAATCCTCCCGACCCCAGTCCTTCGATGAGTTTCATATCGCCTTGCCGCATGGTCATCAGCCCCTTGCCGGAACGCATGGCCAACTCGGTTCGCTGCGGAGTAGCTGGCGTCCGTCCCAGTAGAGCCGGCGAAAAATCAAAGCTGTCCGGGCCATCTTGATCGTCCAGCGTAGTTTCGGTGATGGCGGCTAGTGTGGCCAAGAAGTCGGTGAAGCAAAAGGTGGCGTCGGTAACCGAATGCGGTTGGATTCTTCCAGGCCAGCGAGCTACCAAGGGCATGCGATGGCCAGCTTCCCAAGCGTCGGCTTTCATGCCTCGCCAAGGTCCCGACGAATCATGTTGATACTTGTCGACATCCGCCTCATACCACACCGGACCGTTGTCGGACGTAATGAACAGCAGCGTGTCCTGCTCCATGTCGGCGGCAGCCAAAGCATCCAGGACACGACCGATCATCGCATCCACCATCTCCATAAAGTCACCGTACATACCGACTTGGCTTTGACCGGCAAACTCAGGCGCCGGCAGCCAGGGTGTGTGCGGAGCAGGATAAGCCAGGTACAAGAAGAGCGGCTGCGCACGCGGCTGTTGAATCACTTCGATGGCTTCCTGCGTGAAGCGTGGAAGCACTTCGGCCAGTCGCATGTCCGGCGCGATTTTCCCCGCCCGCCAAAACTCACCTTGGATCGGAGACCAACCCGCGGTCTGCCGCGCATCAATAGGCAGCGTCGGAGGGGCGGTGGCGCGATCATTGCGGATGTAAAAATAAGGTGGAATGTCGGTCGATGCTCGGATGCCAAAAAAGGAATCAAAGCCCACATCCGTC
>JANQOL010000263.1 GCA_028289675.1 Pirellulaceae bacterium | reverse complement strand
GCGGATGGTAGTTACCCGTCACGTTACCGCACACATAGGCACATTTACGCGGCTTGGCATCCGCTTGAATGCCCAGCTGGCTCATGGCGAACAAGATGCGGCGCTGCACCGGTTTGAGGCCGTCTCGCACGTCGGGCAGCGCGCGGCTCGTGATGACTGAAAGCGAGTAGTTGAGATACCGATCCTGGGCTGCAACTCGCAGCGCGACCGGCTCGACTTGCTGCTGCTCGGCGGCCGCATCAAACAGATCCGACTGTTTGCCGCGCCGCCCCGATTTTGGAGCCCCATTTTTTTGACTTGGCCGACGCCGTTTGGCCATCTGCGTTTTCCTCCGCTAGGTACAATTCGACGCCCGAGCTCGCTTGCGTGGGATTATAGCGGAGATAGCTTTTCCGCATTGGCGAATTCAGTCAAGGCCGGGTGGTTGGGCAAAGTTTACGAGTTGTGGTGCCTTGCCTGGCGCTAGGCGGGCGAGAATCTGTTCCGGTTGGGTAAGTCGGTGGCGGCGCGATCAAACGGATTGAAATGGGGAACGCAAAACTCCGATCACAAGCGCTGGATGATTACTTTTACGCTCAGTTCTCATCCTTCGGAACGCACATTATGACGTGAGCCAACTGGGGCACGGATGCCTGTCGCGGCCCACGCCCAAGACATCCAGGGAAGGAACTCTGTCCATGCAATTCGGAATCAGAATCGTCGCCGTCGCGGCCGTTATCGCCTTGGGCAGTGCGGCGAGTTCCGCCCAAGCCCAGGAGATTGTTGGCAGCGGACCGCAACTGTTCGCCAATCAATACACGCAGGGTATGTCCAATCAAGCCACGGCACAAATGTACATCGCGCCAGTACCCGTGCCGCAGTGGGTTGGACACACCTATTACACGTATCAGCCGCTGTATCCTCACGAGCTGATGTATCGCCACAGCAACCGCTATCACAGTTACTACGACAATGGTCGCGGCTTGAATCGAACTAGCGTGCGTTACTACTCGCCGCCGGTCCGATCGATGATGGGCAGCATGATGCGTTCGTTCTCACTGCCGCGTCCTTAGTACCGGTTGGGTTGCAATACCAGCACGCCAAGTTTAGCCGGCAGCCCGCGGCGGCACCCAAAACAAAAGCTCACAAAGGAAATTGACGAATGCGAAACTTGCTTCTCCTCGGTGCCTTTTGCACGGCCGTCCTGTGCAGCCAGTCAACCGCGTCGGCTCAGCGACCTATCGAGCGACTGCTCAAGCACGATATGGCCAACAAGGGTGACGTGTGGTCCCAGATGCACGCCTCGGGCCGCCCCTGGCACGGCCAGTACTACTACACGCCTTACGGTCAACCGACGGCGTTAGTGGTCCCACCCAACGTCGTTATGCAACAGAACTACTCTTGGGGCGTGTCTCAAAACACGATGACGCCGATTTATCATCAGTACGGACCAGCGGCCATGCCGTCCGGTGGCGGAGCGTTTTATGCCACGCCGATCTGGCCAAGCCACACGCGACAGTTTGGTGTCTATCCGGTACGGGCCCCCTGGTAACCACTGCCTTGGACAACCATCGCCTGGCAACAGCACACAGCGCGGTCCTTTTGGACCGCGTTTTTTTGTGTGGATCACAAGCCCTGCCCGGATATGGCACACCGCGTCCGATGCTGTCGCGAGGCTTGCGGGTCGTTCGCCAAATCACGCACGGACTCCGGCGGCACTTCAGTCGTCGACAGCGCACCAAGTCGATCTCACGAGTGTATTGCTAATCTCCGACGTGCTTCGTCGGGTGAAATCTGCACGTCGTACAGCGGCGCGGATGTCGCTTGGAACACTGCAGAATCGGCGAGGCGGCCCACAAACACAGGTTCGAACTTCGCCTCACGAACTAGCTGCTCGGCCACAGTTCGTGCCTCGGCATCATCCGACGCGAGAAAGACGGCCAAGGGATCGAATGGTTCACCGTTCGCACGGCGCTCGATCTCTCCGGCACGCATCATATTGAAGGCTTTGACTAGCTTCGCACCCGGCAGGTGCGAAGCGACCCACTCCGATTGCGTCTTGCCACCCAGTTCGATGTGCCCATCGCGTGACGGGTAGTAGTTGGCCGCACTCAACACCACCTTGCCGGCCAGCAGGTCGCTTGGCAGATCCGGGATCGACAGAAACGGGACTGCCTCCATAATCACGTCGCCAAACTCTGCAGCTTCTTCAATGGTACCGGTCTTTGCTTTCGAGCCTGCCTGCTCAGCAAGTTTCACCAGCTTTTCGGGATGTCTGCTGGAGAACATGACCTCATGCCCCGCCCCAGCCCAAAGTCGGCCAAGAGGCCCTCCAATAAAACCTGATCCAAGAATTCCGATCCTCATTGGTCTGCCCTTAACTATCTATTGTCCGTGTCGTGTTGTTGGTTTCTCTCGTCGTTAGACCGTCGCTTCGACTTCGCCCGCCTTGAGGAAGGTCGGAGCCAAGCGTGAGTAGTCCCCCTTGAAGTGATGCGTGCCGACATGGTGTAGCAACACGCCCAGTTGTTCGATGCTGCGTGCCGCTTCCAGCGGACCGGCATCGAACGGCTCAAAGCCAGCGTCTTGGGCCAATTGGATCGCTACGCTTTTGGCGTCGTCATGGTCACTGGCGACGAAGATTGGCGGAGCTGTCGCATTCCCTTGCCACGCTCTTGAATCGAGTACCGGGGCAGGCATCGTACTAAACGCCTTGACGACTTTTGCTCCAGGCAATCTTCGTTGCAGTTCCTCGGAGGTCGAGTTGTTCTTCATAAATTCGGTGTCGTGGTAGTGTTCGAACTGTTCGTTCACGTTCAGGGGGTTCATGGTGTCGATCACGATCTTGCCGCTGAGATCACCGACCTCGGCAAGTGTTTCCGCGAGCTTTGGCCAGTAGACGGAAAACAGTACGACGTCGCCAAACTCTGCTGCTTGAGGCGGCGTCCCACTTTGGGCACGTGCGACTTCTGGCAGGAACGCCGTCAATTTCGCTTGGTCGCCCGATTTGGCCAGAAGCAAATCGTGGCCTGCCGCGTGCCAGGCTCGGGCCAGGATTCGTCCAATATTGCCTGCATTGACTATTCCAATCTTCATTTTTTTGTCCTCTTGTTTATGCGGCCGACCGAATGTCGTTGGCCGCTTTCAAAGAGGAATACTCCGCGTTGGCCGGTGCCTTACAGCTGGACGAAAAATTTCCAAATCGAGCTTTTGTTGAGGCGGTCAGCCTCTGCGATCTGCCGGGCAAGGAACCCTCCGGAAACCACTTGGCCACTTCACTGTCCTTGCGGACCCTCTGAGACAATTGCACATCGTAGCGGTCCGAGAAGGCCCTCTCGCAAACGGGAGGGCCGGCCTGCGAAACGAGATTGTCAAGTTCTGGCAACGCACTATCGATTAATCTATTCCTGGAGATCCGAGCTGCCGCGAACCAGGGACGCCTTGGCGGTACGCGGGATTGAGGCGAGAATTTCCAACGGACGAATGGGAGTTCCAGCGCGACCTTACAAGGGGGCTGGGACGCAGCCCCATCCTTGAACGATCTTCCTCTTTCTCGAGTTATCAGCAGCCCTTCATGCCCGATCCGAACTGGCAAACCTGGGGACTGCTAATTGCGTACTCCGCAGCCGTCGTCTTTGCGTCCGTGATCGGGGGACTACTGCCCGAGTGGATTCGGCTGACACACACTCGGATGCAACTGATGATTAGCTTCGTGGGCGGTATCATGCTGGGCATTGCGGTGTTTCACATGATTCCACACGCCTTGGTGGCGGCCGGCGGTGATTCCGATGTGGTAGCTCGAGGTTTGATGTTGGGCCTGGTGGTCACGTTCTTCCTACTTCGTTTCTTCCATTTTCATCAGCATGGCCCCGCCGACTTTGGCATCTACGCGGAAGAAACCAAGGATACGGACGGTGCGTCGGAATCTCATACGACGCACGTATGCGCAGACCACCACCATCCGGCGGCACACGAACATGCTCATTCTTCGCGCGGTACGACGCGATGGATTGGCGTACTCGTGGGTCTGGGACTCCACACTCTGACCGATGGCGTGGCGATGGCCAGCGGAATTTTGTCCGAGACCTCCCATGGGCACGCTGGTTGGCTACCCGGCTTTGGAATCTTTCTGGCTGTCTTGTTGCACAAGCCGTTGGATGCGGTGTCGATCACTTCGTTGATGCATCCGATTACCACGCCGGGCAAGCGACTGATGGTGAACATCAGCTTCGCGCTGATGTGTCCACTGGGCGCCAGCTTGTTTTTGATGGGCGCCAGCTTCGATAGTGGCTGGGCCAGCCAGCTGACAGCCTGGGGACTGGCGTTTTCGGCAGGCGTGTTCCTGTGCATCTCCCTCAGTGACCTGTTGCCCGAAATGGAGTTCCACTCTCATAGCCGACTCCAGTTGTCCGCAGCACTGTTGCTCGGCATTTTGATCGCCGCCGCCATTGGACTGTTGGAAGGCGATCATGCCCATGGACAACCTCACCCGGACCACACCCACTCTGACCACAGCTCCAACCATGATGCTCATGACCATTGAGCTCATGTTCATTGAGCTCCTGTTCATTGATTTGCGCGGCTACGGGAACAACTTCCACACTTCGTTGCGAACCCGTTGGCATCGAGCGGAATCTAGATGGCAGTCCTGTGCCTGATCGCGACCACTTTGAAGCCGGCGAAACGCCGGGTTGAGTGCATCCCGCCAGCAGCGGAACCGGATTGCCAGCGACCCATCGGCAGCCCAAATCCGGCTCGCAATGCCTACCCTCGTCGGTTAGGCTGTACGCACCTGGCAGTGGCCCATCGCTGTCTTTTTCATCATTATCAACCTTGTCTAAATCTCATGGCTTCTGTTGAAATCTACATTGACGGTCAGTACTACGCGAAAGAGGACGCCAAGATCAGCGTGTACGATCATGGCTTGCTCTACGGCGACGGTGTTTTCGAAGGCATGCGGGCCTATCGCGGCCAAGTGTTCAGGTTGGACCAGCATTTGGATCGCTTGTATGAATCGGCCGAAGCGATCTTGTTGCACATCCCGATGGAAAAATCGGCTTTAGCGCAAGCGGTGCAGGCCACCGTCCAACGTAACAATCTGCAAGACGCTTACATTCGGCTGGTGGTTACGCGCGGTGCCGGATCTCTCGGATTGGATCCCGCCAAAACGTCGAATCCGCAAGTGATCATCATTGCCGATCACATTTCTCTCTATCCACCGGAGCTGTACGAGAAAGGGCTGGAAATCATCACAGCGGCGACCATCCGCAATCACCCCGCAGCGCTCAATCCGCGGATCAAGTCGCTGAACTATCTCAACAACATCCTGGCCAAGATGGAGGGCAAGCAGGCGGGCTGTGATGAGGCTCTGATGCTGAATCATCGCGGTGAAGTGGCCGAGTGTACGGGCGACAATATCTTCATCGTCAAGCGGGATCAGCTATATACGCCACCCGTCGACGCCGGCATCCTGGAAGGAGTTACTCGCAATGCCGTCATCGAATTAGCTCGCCAAGCAGGGCGAGTTGTCCACGAAGTCGCTTTGACGCGGCACGACATCTATGTCGCTGACGAGTGCTTCCTGACGGGCAGCGCGGCGGAGGTGATTCCTGTTATCAAAGTGGACCAGCGAACTATCGGTAGCGGCCAGGTCGGACCGGTAACCAAGCAAATGCATGCTGCATTCCATGAACTCGTCCGCCAACCCGCTTAAGGGGCCGGTTATGTCGCACCGCCGGCCCCACTCTCTGATGCTACTCGGCGTTCTATGCCTTCAGAGCTGTCTATGGTCGGCTTGGCCCGTGCTGGTGACCGCGCAAGACAAGCCAATCGTCCCGCCCGCGCGGCAGAAGTACATGGGGCGCACCATCGCTCAAACCATGGGCTACGGTGGCGCCCCCTGGCTGATCCGCGAAACGCGCGAGCAGGAAGAGCGCCCCAGCGAGGTTATGCGGCAACTGGGTTTGAAGCCAGGCATGGTGGTCTGCGACATGGGCTGCGGCAATGGATTCTATTCTCTGTTGATGGCACGACAGGTAGCACCGGAGGGCAAGGTCCTGGCAGTCGACATTCAGCCGGAAATGCTACACCTGCTGGAACTGCGTTGCCGCGATAAAGGAATTCAGAATGTCGAGCCCATCCAAGGCACATTGATCGACCCAAAATTGCCCGAGGACACTGTGGATCTGCTGTTGATGGTCGATGTGTACCACGAATTCTCGCATCCTCAACAGATGCTGGCCGGAATTCGCAAGAGCCTGAAAGCCAAGGGACGGGTCGCCCTGTTGGAGTATCGCGCCGAGGATCGTAGCGTGCCCATCAAGCCGCTGCACAAAATGAGCAAACGACAAATACTGAAAGAGTACAAAGCCAATGGCTTTCGTCTGGTCGAGCAATACGATGGTCTGCCCTGGCAACACCTGATGTTCTTCGAGCGCGACCCAGATTGGCGCCCACCTGCGTTTAGCACGCCCGCCGATCAGTAGAACAGGTGTCGGAACTCGATGCCATGATGGTCATTCGTGAAAGGTGGCAATCTCGTCGAGCGACTTTTTGCCAATCCTCGGCACATGACAATCGTCTGAGGGAAAGCCAACAACCAACAGCAAGAAAGGTCGGTCTGCCTGCGGTCGATCCAGCAGTTCGTTTAAGAAACGCATTGGGCTGGGAGTGTGCGTCAGTGTGGCCAAACCGCAGTGGTGCAGGGCAGTGATCAGCAAACCGGTAGCGATGCCCACAGATTCCGTTACATAGTAGTGTTTTATCTTCTCGGAGGGATCCTGGCGGTGTGTCTGAGCAAAGATCGCGATTAGCCAAGGCGCAGTTTCCAAGAACGGTTTGTGCTCATCGGTGCCTAACGGCGCGAGGGCGCCCAACCATTGTGCTGGCGCTCGACGATGGTAGAACTCGTGTTCCTCGGCCTCTGCCGCTTGCCGG
>JANQOL010000259.1 GCA_028289675.1 Pirellulaceae bacterium | reverse complement strand
CGCTTCCGGGCGAGTTCACATCTGGTCGGCCGAAACGCTCGATCTATTGCAAACGCTGGACATGCATTCCCAGCAAATCACCAGCATGAGGTGGAATTCGGCGGCAACCGAATTGGCCGTTGCCACGTACGCGAATGGTCGCTCGACGGTGTCTCTGTTCCAGAATTGTGCGACCAACAGATCAAGTACTCCGGCCCGACAAACCAAGTTGAGCGACCACGCGACAGTTCCGCTGGACTCGACGGCAATCCTCAAACTGCCTATCAACGAAGAACGCGTGACCGCGATTAGCCTCAGTCCCCATCAACTTGCGATCTCGACCGATTCCAGCTTGAAGATCATGGAAGTGATGCGTGGCGGAAACAGTGGTCGCAACGCCCGTTCACTCGCGGCCGAAAATGACGACGCGGGCACCGTGGTGGCTGGCACAGCAGTTCGAGTCTCTTCCCCGCGGACGATCCCTCTTCCGAGTTCAGCGGCGTTTCTTGATCATTCGCCGTCCGGCGATCGCCTGGCGGCCGCCTACTTTAGCGTACGCCTGGTCCGCGTCATCGACACCGCAACTGGCGACGTGCAGCACGACATCAACGGACCGCGCGCCGTCGCCTGCGTCCGGTTTAGCCCGAACGGGCGGCTGTTGGCGATGGTCGGTTACGAGAGCCGAGTTTATCTGTGCAGCGCCGCATCGGGCCATCGCCTACTAATCCTGAACGGCGCATCGAGCCCTGTCGGCAGCATCGGCTTCACGCCGCGGGTTATCTTCGACCGCACCGGGCGCCGCATCGCCACCAACGACTGGCAGGGCAGAATCACCATCTGGCAGGCCGAGCCTCGTTAGCTCGCACGACTCTTTCGAACGAGTGTGGGGTGATTTTCAACAGGCACTGCAGTAGCCGAGGCGAGCGCGTTTGTCGGGCGTAAATCAGCAGACGCGATGCCTTCGGCTACCGCCTAGTGCAAGTTGAACGGCATTCGTTCCAACTACCGGCTGACCATGCGTCGTCGGCGAAAGGCACCGACGCCTGCGACCGCGAACATTGAAGCAAGCGGCATCAATCCGGTCGGCTCAGGCACCGCAGTTACCTGGAATTCCCGAAAGGCAAATTCGCCAGCCGTTGTTTGGAGCGTGTTCCCGTGATTTGAGTTGATCCGCAAGCGGACAAACTGCGTGTTGGTGGTTGCAAACGAGAACTCTTGCAAGCCTCCTCCGCTGTTGGCATCAAACGTGCCGAGCAAAGATGGGCTAGAGAATGCTGCATCAGCCGAAGAAAACAACTGAAAATTGTTCAGGCCCGTGGCTGCATTCAGGTGTCCGTTCCACAAGAGAAAGCCGTTCAAATCGAAGGCACTTCCCAAGTTGAAATCGATGTCTCCTGTGGTTGAAAAAAAGAGCGACTCCCACAACGGCCCACCATCGACGGGGTTTTGAACCACGAACGCATCATAGTCCGTTACGCCGGACACATAGTTCTCTGACAATCCCGTTTGGTCGATGGCGTTCGATAATGGACGAGGCGCAACTTCGCCGACAGTATTGCTGAGGACCAAACCGGGCGCACGGATCACATCTGCCTCAACGGGACAGACCAAGCAAAACATGAGCGTGAGGGACAAAACGACAGTCCGAATCATGATGCAGAAACCTTTGCAGCTGCAGGGCGAGACAGCGTGAGGAACGGATGACAAAACGAGGGCGCTACTCGGGCGCCCCTACTTAGAAGAACTCTCTTTGCCGACTAAACGTGACGCACGGCGGCGGAAAAAATCGAAAAATCGCCAAGAGCTCAGAATCCGACCGCAGCCAGCAGGAGAACGAAGGCTGTACCTGCTTCCAGGGTTGTCTTGGCTCACCAAACGGCAGAGCCAAAGTGGCGGCAACGGTCGGTCGGCAGAAGATTCGCCTGTGAAAGACTGGGGCAGGCTGTGGCCATTCGCTTCGCGAATGAGAGCGACGCAGCTCACGTGCTCAGAGGTCGCACTGGACCGCAGACTTGGGGATGGTGGATGGAGGCGGGCATGGCGACCGAGCGCGTGCCCCGCGTCGGTCGCCAGCGGTACAGCTACTGATCGAGCAGCCCCTGAGCTTCCAGGACGATCCGACCCAACTGCACATCGACCACACGCTCCTTGGCGGCTTGGCGACGTCTGATCTCCTCGCGCAACTGAGCAATACGTCGTTCGATTTGCTGGACTTCAAACGTTTGGCGTGTCAGCTGAGTTTCGTACTGTTCGGACAAGATACCTCGTAGCAGCTCTTCTTGCTTGGCCAACTTGGCTGGCTGTGATTTGGTCTTTTGGACCGCCCGGATGGCGTCTCGTTTCCAAACCGACTGCTTGATCGAAGCCGATACGACTGCCAACTCATCGGGTTGAAGCCGAAAGCGATTGGGCCGTCCACCCGCAGTCTTGGGTTGCACTAACGACTCCAGCAGATCGTAGCGTTGTGTCGGTCGACCGTTCTTCGATGCACCTCCGTCCGACTCGCTTTCGGCTCCATAGCCACCATCGCCGCCACCGTAGCCTCCCATGCGAGCGTACATGCCTCCGCGAGAGGAACTTCGATTGACCAATGTGACCAAACGGACTTCGGCACGCTGCTCGATGCCACGATCAAATACAAACGCGTAGATCACGACGTGCGGCTTTCGTTGAGCTCCCCCGCCGCCATATCCGCCACCGCCGGCCCCCATTCCCACATCGCCCGATCCCATATCGCCGGCCCCCACGCCGTAACCGCCACCATCACCACCGTAGGCCTCAGCGCCATACATGCCACCCATGTCACCCATATCGCCGTAGCCGCCGCCACCAAAGCCAGCCAGTTCCAGCTGCTGTGGCTTGAGGGATCCTCGCTCGTATTGAAATGCAAACACTCGATCCGCTTCGAAAACGCGATAGGATTCGACACCGTCGTTTTCCAGCACCAAGGCGAATTTCAAGGGCGGGACAACGTAACCACCTCCGTAGAAGCCGCCATAGCCACCTGCCATGGCTTCTGCTGCTTGCCCGCCATAGCCGCCACCCATCGCCATGCCGCCTCCCCCATAGCCCTCGCCAGCGGCCATGTCGTCTTCACCGCCCTCCGACGAAGCCTGACCATAGCCTTCGTAGCCACCTTCGAACTCATCGCTGGCTTCCCCGACGCCAGCGGCTCCGCCG
>JANQOL010000251.1 GCA_028289675.1 Pirellulaceae bacterium | reverse complement strand
ATGTCCGCATTCAGAGACTGAACCACCCAATCTCGATACCGCCATGCCTCTGCGCGGGTCTTGTCGTGTTCGAATCCATCCGTCTCCGCGAATCGCGCCAAGTCCAGCCAATACTGCGCCCAACGTTCCCCGTATGCCGGCGAAGCCAACCAGCGATCCACCAGTCTGGCATAGGCGTTTGGATCTCGATCGCGCTCGAAATCCAGCAACTCCTCACGCGTGGGTGGCAATCCCAATAGGTCGAACTTCAGCCGCCGCATCAGTTGAGAACGCGTTGCCGGAGGAGCCGGACGATGTCCGTCAAGTCGGAGTCGCCTAAGTACAAACGCGTCAATCGGAGACTTGGCCCAATTCGCCCATTCACCCGCCGCGGGTATCGCCGGATCATCGATAGGTAATAACGACCAATGCTCGCGATCGTCCTGCGAAACTGGCGGTTCGTCGGGCAACAGCTTCGAGGCGGGCGCTTCTAGCGAATTGGACTGGGCCAGTGCACCGAGCGCGGTTCCAAAGGCAACGAGCCAGACCGTCAGGTAGGACCGCCACAAGCGACCATGGCAAAATACGACAAACCGCCGTGTCGGAAACTGGCCTTCGGGATTGAAGCAACTCACGCGAGAATTTCCTTAACGACTTCAATATCATCCGTGGGACCAATCAATCGTTCTTCCAATCCATTGTGCAGGAACGACAGATCTTCGTGATCGATGCCCAACAAATGCAGCAACGTGGCATGGAAATTACGAATGTGCACCGGTGACTCGGCAGCTCGCAATCCAATCTCATCGGTACTGCCGTGCACATGCCCCGCCTTGACGCCCCCACCGGCCAACCAGCATCCATACCCCCATGGATTGTGATCGCGTCCGGTGCCAGATTCGCTCATTGGCATCCGGCCAAATTCACCGCCCCAAATCACCAGCGTGTCGTCCCACAGCCCACGTTGCTTCAGATCGGTGAGTAAACCCGCGACCGGTCGATCGGTGGCCAAGCAGTGTTCGCTGTGATTGCGTAATACGTTGCTATGGGCATCCCAGCCATTGGTGTCTCCCGAATAGACTTGCACAAACCTGACGCCGCGCTCGATCATGCGGCGTGCCAGCAGGCAGCGGGTGCCAAACTCCTTGGTTGGACCTTCGTCCAAACCGTATAGGCGGTGGGTCGCTGACGATTCTTGACTGACATCGACCATCTCCGGAGCCGCAGACTGCATGCGGAACGCGAGTTCATAGGCCTGCATTCGAGCTGAAAGTTCGTCATCGAACCCGCGTGTCTCCAAGTGAGTTTGGTTGAGCTGTTTGGCCAGTTCCAAAGCAGCGCGTTGTTGATTCGGACTAAAACCTCGAGCGGTGCTCAAGTGCAAGATGGGCTCCGGGCCCGAGCGCATCGTGACGCCTTGGTAGGACGCTGGTAGAAAGCCGCTACCCCAGGCAGGTGGGCCGCCCTTGAGCCCACCCTTGGGATCCGGCAGCACGACAAACGCCGGCAGGTCTTCATTGTCGCTGCCCAAACCGAATGCAACCCAGCTGCCGACGCTGGGCCGGCCCATCAGCACCGAGCCGGTGTTCATCTGATACACGGATTGTGGATGATTGACGCTATCACCGTGCATGCTCCGGATGAAGCACAAATCGTCCGCGTGCTGGGCAATGCAAGGTAAGAAATCACTGACTTGAATCCCAGATTGGCCACGAGGACGAAATGGCTTCACGGGCCCCAACAGCGGATTATTCGCAACCTTGCGGCGCGTCATTACCGGCCCAAAGCTCTCCGGCAATGTCTTGCCAGAAAGACGTTTCAATTCCGGTTTGGGATCGAATAGATCGATGTGGCTGGGGCCGCCGTGCATAAACAGCCAAATCACTCGACGGACCCGCGCGCGTTTGGCGCTAAACCAGCTGGGATCCCGCTTTGTGGTCGCAGCCGAGACGCGGGCGTCGAGCGCCGCCAACGCAATTGCTCCCATGCCGCCACCGCTGCGCAATAGAAAATCACGTCGTCGCAAGGGTTGCATGCGGAGGGGCTCCGGAA
>JANQOL010000247.1 GCA_028289675.1 Pirellulaceae bacterium | reverse complement strand
GTGTCCGCCGGAGAATTTTCCTCAATAGTGGACTCGGCTGGCGTAACCTCCGGCGCATCATTTTGATCCGTGACATTAACTTCTATAGTGGCGGTATCTCGAAAGCCACTAATGTTGGTGTCCTGAACCTCGACTTCCAAAGTGAAAGACTGGACCGACTCAAAATCTAGATCACCGCGTGTCGAGCGTAGTTCAAAAGACGCATCGTCGATGGTGAATTGCCCCAGCGCGTCCCCGGACAAGATGGAGAAGCTGACATTCTGTGTGGGATATCCCAGAATCACCGGCAACTGCGCGACGACACCATCGGCTTCGATCAATTCGCCGACCGACACGGTTTGGTTGTTCAGCTGAGGTGGCTCGAAGTTGCTATATCCGAAGTTGATGCCCGTGACGGACGAGTTGTCAGACGGCAGGCTCACGTTGTATCCGCCTCCCGACTGCGGGAAGACCTGGAAGTAACCATCCGGAGCGATGGCTGTGATGGAATAATCGCTGGTGGTGACAGGTACGATGCTGAAATTGCCCTGATTGTCCGACGTCGTCGACGTGTCGGACATCTCGATTTGAAGATTGTCGAGCATGCCGAAAGGCGACGAGTCCAAATAGCTGTCTTCTGAGTAGGCCAGGGCCCAAGCAATCTCGTCAGCCCCCGTGGACAACTCCAAAATTTGTCCGTCGCCGGCGCCCAAGGCATTGGTGCGCACAAAGCCCAATGAGTCGCCAGTGACGGAGAAAATCTCCAGCCGACCATAGGTGGGTGTCAGATCGGAATTGCCAATGACAGTAATGCGTACCGACCGCGCGGGCCGGTAGAAGTCCATTCTCAGCCGACGATCCTCATTCCAGAAGCCAACTCCCTCGTGGGCGAAAATATGCTCACCGGTCGCCGCAAATGCTCGCTGAACAGCTCGCGCTTTGAAACTTTGATGCACATTGTCCGCTCCGGCAGACACCAGGGTCACATTGGAAGACACGTTCGACAGGTCGGAATCGACAGCATAATCGTTGGGTTCAATCGTCTCCCACAGATGCCCGGCTTGACTGGTGGGGCCGTTGTAGCTGACGTGAATCGTGGCACCACCGATCCCAGGTTCACCGGATTGCTGAATGCCATCCAAGTTGTTGTCTTGAAAAACGGAGCCGGAAATCGTGCTGTGCCAGTTGTGCCCGCCCACATGATCCAGCACTCGACCTGCGTACGCATAGGGCCTGGGTGTGCCGAGCACGCCGTGCTGCAACTGGTAGTTCCAAGCGTTGTCGGTTTGCTCCACCGTACTGCCGCTCATCCACTGCTCGGGAGCGTACCCAGTGGACTGGGCGATGCGTCCCACATAGGACTGCTGATCGGTGTCCACCAAGGTGGATCCCGGCAAATAGCCGTCGCCTACCCCGTCTTCTCGGAATACGATGGGCGCGTAACCTCTCTGGTTCCAGATGTTTTCGACCCAAGGCAACACGGTCACGCCGTCCAGAACGGTCCAGTTCAAGTAGGCGCCTTCGGGCACACCATCATCGTTGGCATCAATGTCATCGGTCAACGTTGGTGCAATGGTCGATTCGACCAGCAAATAAGTACTGGATCCCGCATGCATGACTTGGGCATCGTCATCGGCCTGATAAATGCCTCCGGGCATGTTCAAAAACCCATTGGTCCCCTGCAATACGCTCGCCCCTGCGTTGACGTCTAGCCCGCTACCGGAGGGCAATAGGACCAGCAGCCCATTGGCTCCCAACGATTGGCCGCTCAAATCGACGATCGTGTGGATGTCTCCCAATTCGTCCACGCCATCGGCACTTTCAATGCCCAAGAAGTAGGTCCCATCGGCCAAGGTCGCATTCGCCTGACCACGTATTTCCACGTACTGGCTCTGCTGGGCTGGATCGCCAAGCAATGGTGCAAAGTGAACTTCATTGATATAGGCGGCCAGCACACGCCGAGCTTCTAAGGACTCGAGATGGAGACGTCGGCGCGCACGAGAGCGGATTGATGAGAATCGCATGACTTTGGGATGAACAAATAAGTTGATCGAAGATAGGCGAGCTGTCAGTGGCGAACGACAGACGAAAAGCACCACAGGCGGCGCGTGGTCGGTCGACAACGAATGGGGCCCGCTGAACTCATTCCGAAGTGGGAAGCCACAGCGGAGGAGGAGAAGGATGGAGTGAGTGCGAGTCCCGTTTGAAGGGCCGAATTCTAACGTATTTGGCGTCCAAACCGTAGGCAACCTATTTGCCAGCCGGGGCTCCAAATCCAGCCGGACAAAAACCTGGCGGCAACTACGCACGCACGCCCACGCACCAAACCGCCTGCAACGCACCGTCTGCCAGGATCATTGCATCGAACACGGAAGGGAGTTTGTCTGGGCCAACCAGCTTATCTGGGGTCGCCGCCTAGCTTATCCGGGGCGGAAATTTCTTGGAATACCTGGAAAAGTGCGTGCATTTAGTAACCGTGCCGCCGCCCGTGCAGGGCGATGGTTTCTTCACTTCTTTGGCCGGTAAAGTATCGATGATCCCGCCCCGTTATCGGGTTCCCGGGCATCCGTTAAACTGGCGAGCGGACTACGGTTACAGCTCCGTATAGCCAGCCTTCGCCTGTTGAGAATGCCATGATCGCCAGTGCCGCCCAGTCCCGATTCTCTGAGATCCGAGCTAAAGTCGAAGCCGGTCAACGGCTCGATTTGGACGATGGGCTCGCCCTCTATGATCCCAGTATCCCGCTGCAGGAAGTCGGTGATCTGGCAAACGCCGTCCGCGAGCGGCTGCACGGCAACGTGGCCTACTACAACATCAACACGCATCTCAACCCCACCAACGTCTGCATCTATCGCTGCCGTTTTTGCGCGTTTCGCAGCGATTTGCGGAGCCCCAAGGGGTATACGATGAGCGACGAGCAGGTGGTCGCCCGCGGCCAGGAGGCTTTCGACAACGGCTGTACGGAAATGCACATTGTCGGCGGGCTGCATCACAAAATGCCCTACGAATGGTATCGCGGCATCCTAGAAACACTGCACTCAAACTTTCCCACCATTCACCTCAAGGCATGGACTCCGGTAGAAGTGGGCTGGTTTGAGTTTCTGACCAAGAAACCCGTGCGGGACATTCTAGATGACTTGCGAGACGCCGGTCTGGGCAGTTTGCCCGGCGGGGGAGCTGAGATCTTTCACTCCGAAGTCCGCGACCAAATTTGCGAGCATAAAGCGGACGCGCATAAGTGGTTCGAAGTGCATCGCAGCGCCCACGAATTGGGCATCCGCAGCAACTGCACCATGCTGTATGGCCATTTGGAAGAAGCTTATCACCGGATCGACCATCTGCTGCGACTGCGTGAGCTGCAAGACCAAACTGGTGGTTTCCAGACCTTCATTCCACTCGCCTTCCACCCGGACAACACCGAACTGAACAACTTGAAGAAACCCTCCGCGCTGGCCGACCTCAGGAATCTGGCGGTGGCACGCTTGATGTTGGACAACATCCCACACATCAAGGCGTACTGGATCATGCTGGGCATAGAAACCGCACAAATCGCCTTGCACTATGGGGCCGACGACATCGATGGCACCGTGCGGCACGAACTGATCTACCATGACGCAGGCGCGACGACTCCTGAGATGCTTAGCGTCGACCGCATTCGGCAACTGATCGCGGAAACTGGCCGCACCCCAGTCGAGCGGGATACCTTGTATCGCCACATTCACCGCGATCCCGCCGATTTCCGCAATTGGCAAATTGGCGAGCCGGTCGCTAGCTAGGTGCCGTCGTACGAGCCCATCACCTGCGTCATCAACGAGTCGACCGCCCATTTCTTTGAAAACGGGCTTTCTGCGGTGCGGCTCCCTCCAAGCTCGGCACCAATTCTGTTTCGCGACCGCACGTCGCGGGCAGCGGCCCGACCTTTTTGTCGAATTCTGACGTCCACGCGTGACAAAGGCGACCTCCGAGACTCCTACTGAGGGAGGCACATCTCCAGCTGAAAACTCTGCTGGACGTTTGGGTTCGCGAGTGGAACATCTTTTCGGGCTACGGCTCAAACCGGGGGATCATCATGGCATGGGACACAGCACAAGCATTGCGAGCGCGCGGCGGATTTCTTGGCGCGATTTTGGCAGCCGTCGTTTGGGTAGCGTTGGTCCCGCTAGCAACGCCTAGTTACGGCCAAGGATGCTCGCGAGGATCCGGCGGTGGCGGGCTTCCACTGAGCACTGGATCGCGCGGAGGCGGATTTGGAGGTGCGGGACGATTCACGGGGAATGGTTTCGCTACCGGTGGCAATCCGCAGGTGTTCGCCATGGCCATGCAACAAATGCAGCGCCAAAACCAAATGCTGCAACAACAGTTGCTAGCCATGCGCCAGCAGATGCTAGCCCTCCAGCAGCAGAACCAACAGCTGCTCGCCCAATTGGACAAGCAAGACGCTAGTGGCACCCAATTCGCCTCCATGAGGAGTGCGCCGGCTGCCGGCGCCCGATTGACTGCGGCGGCGGCACGCACTGGGCCCGAAAACGCGCGGCCAGGAAATCGGCGGCCGGACAAGCAAGCTGGCAATCCCGGACCGAGAGCCGACGGTCCCCAGGCGAGGGCAGGGCGGGCTAACCGGCCCCGCTAGCTTGCCCAGCGAGCAGATCAAGCCATGCGGGCGGCCCATTGAATTGTGCTTGTGCCCCAAGTCGACTACAACGAACGAACGCTGAGTGGGCAGCCTGCAATCAACCCATCGGCTATGGCCGAGTTCTTTCTCACACATGATCCTCCGACGGAGCATTGGAATTTGATGAGTAAGCGACGTCCATTGACGGTTGAGAATCTTGAGTGTCGCCGAGTACTGACGGCCAGCTTGGGCTGGGATGGCGCCGGTGCCGGTTCGGCGGAATTGACCTACCACATTAGCAATGCCCCGGCGAACCTCAGCCAAGCGGAAGTCAACGCGGCCATCGAAACCGCCTTGGACGCTTGGTCGGAAGTGGTTGACGTCAGTTTCACGCCCACTGCTCAAGCCGGTTTGCCAGATTCCTTGGACTTTAGTTTCCGGAACCTCGATGGGCGCGGCGGCACCCTGGCCCAGGCTTATTTCCCGGACGACGTCAATCCGCCGCGCATTGCCGGAGACGTGCAATTCGATTTGTCCGATCCTTGGGAAGTTGGCAACGCGCAAGGACGCGCTGCGTTCGATTTGGTCGCCGTCGCCGTGCATGAAATTGGCCACTCGCTCGGCTTGGAGCACATCCACGAAGCCGGATCGATTTTGCAGCCCACGATTTCTCCGAATACTCAGTTCACCGGTTTGTCGGATCACGACGTAGAAGCCATCCAATCGCTCTACGCTCCGGCGGCAGATGCCGTAAATCCAGGCAGCGAATTGGTTCCTGAACTGGATCACGATCACAACCATGACCACGACGATCTCGATTTAAGTGACTCGGGAATTCCAACGCCTAACGAGAACCCATGGAACCGTTGGCGATGGAGTTTCCAGATTGGCGGATTCCGCCTGGGCGGCTTCGTGGTCCGATTTGGAGGCTTCGGAGGCTTGGGTGCGGAGACTAGTTCACTACACAACGCGCGGCGCCCGACGGACGTCAACCAAGACAGCACCACTTCTGCAGTGGACGCGTTGCTAATCATCAATGCCATCAACTCGGGAACCAATGCCGCCGATATGGTGCACATGTGTGATACCAACGACGATGGCGAGGTTAGTCCGGTGGACGCCCTGCTGGTCGTCAACGCGCTGAACGAACCCACGGCGATGGTTACTGAGTTTCCGGAGGAGACAACCACTCCACCCACTGATCTGCCTTCGGATACACGGCTTCCCGAAGCGGAAGATAACGAGCCAGACGACTCGGAGCTGGATCCGAACATTGAACAGCCACCTGCGGTGGACCCTCAGGAAACAGACGATCCGGATGAGGATGAAGCTGATGACGGAGATATTGACGACATGTTGGACGACGAGGCACATGACGAGTGTCCAACACCGTTGTTCGCCGGTTTGGGCTTAGGCGTCGGTGGCCGATTCCATCGTGTGCCTGGCGGTATTAGCAGCTCGGCCGTGGATTCCTTGTTCGCCAACTTTGACGACAACGACGATCAGGCCCTGGAGGAAGACGAGGTACCTGGCTTTGCGTGGTCCTACCTGATGGAACAAGGCGTCGACGGAGACCAAGACGGACGAATCACGCTGGAAGAGATTCATGAAGCCATTGACGCCAGAAAACTGGAACGTTTCAACCAACTGGACGATGACCAGGATGGCCGGCTAACCGAATCCGAGTTGTCGGAGCGATCATGGGACCGCATTCGCAACGCGGACACCGACCAGGATGGAGGTGTCACGTTCGACGAACTCAAGATCTTCCAACAGCTGACGCCATTTGAACGGCTGGACGCCAACGGAGATGGCCAGATTACGGTCGACGAAGTATCCGAGCAGCGTTGGGAACGTCTGTTGCGGCGAGACACCAATGACGACCAAGCCATCACCGAAGACGAACTGGAACGTCGCCCTCAGCTGGAGCGGCGTCTGTCGCGGTTGGGGGAACTGGCCAGCCGGGTGTTTCGTTTCGTAAGCCGGTTTCGCTAGTGCAAC
>JANQOL010000243.1 GCA_028289675.1 Pirellulaceae bacterium | reverse complement strand
TCGCTCAGCGAAGCACGGAGACGGTGCCGGCTGACCGATCGCCGACGCCTCCAGCACAGCACCGCCCCGATCTGCAGCTGGTGGAGCGTCTAATCGACGGTTGTGAGGCAGCCTGGCAGGAGTTGCTCGCCAGATATGCTGGCCTGGTTCAAGCTCGCGTCACGTGTGTAGCCAGTACCACGGGTTTTGGGCCGGACCGCTCGATGGTGGACGATCTGGTGGCGGAGGTTTTTGCGGCGCTGTTGAACAACGATTCAGCCGCCTTGCGAGCCTACGCTGGTCGAAGCTCACTATCGACGTACTTGTGTGTCATTGCTTCGCGAGTCGCCATTCGCAAATCGGTCGGCGCGGCCCCCAAGCGCAGTTTCGGGTTGTTGTCCGAGTGCGTGGACGAATCCAGTAGCAATCCGCTAGATGTGGCCTGTGACGATGAGCAGCACCAGCTGCTGAACCACTTGGTCGAACAGTTGCCCGAACGGCAGCGGGCGCTCGTGATCAGTGTCCACTTTCAAGGAAAATCCTATGAACAGATCAGTCGGGAGCTGGGTATCCCTATGGGTTCCATCGGGCCCACACTAAAGCGAGCTCAAGATAGGCTGCGCGGCGAGTTCGAGAAGGCACAGTCAGCGCGTGAGAAATAAAAACGTGAATCGAGAGCAACTATTACAGACCATTCAGCAAGCCATGCGGTCGCCGGCCAACCGCAATGGTGCGCCGCAGCCATCGTTGTCGCGCGTCGTTCGCGACGTGCAGCAACAATTCGCAGCACTCCAAACTCAGCTGTCACCGCCCAGTGTGCCTCTGCCGACCGCCGAATGTGTGGCAGCCTTTGTCGACGGAAATGCCACGGAGGCAGAATCGGACGAGGTGATTCGTGCCACCGTTCATGACTTGGGTATTCTGCTGCAGGTGACTCAGGCTTTGCAGAATGTTCCGGAGCATCCCCAGGCGGTGTCTGCTGAGTTAGTGGCCAGACTGACTGCGCTCCGCCAGACACCGTCGATGGATTCGCACTCCAGCGTATTGCCCTCGAACACACAGGCTGTCACCGAACCACCGATGCAGACGTCTTTGGGAGACGCTGCGCAGCCGGCGGAGCGCTCGCGCCGCGGCAGTGGTTGGACCATGCTGGCAGTCGCCGTGGCCGCCTGTTTGTTGCTGGCCGTTGGCTGGCGGCTGTGGAGTGGCAGCGGACGGTCTGATGTTTCCCCACCTGACCGACGGGTCGCCGAGAATCTAAACTCCAGACCACCCGAGGAGCAAGATACTGAGGAGCAGGATGCACAGGGTCCCATCGAGAACGCTCCTCCCGAGTTGGTCACCAACCCGCCCGCGCCAGATCAACCGGGGTCTGATACAGACATCGATCGAGCCATGGACAACCTGCAGCAGCAAATCGTTCGTCAAGCGGATCAGGGTGCTGCATCGGAGTCGGACGACCAACAATCTGCCATGGATGAATCCGTGGTGGCACAGCCGTCCACGACGCCTTCGCCGATGTCGGACGGTTCGCTTGAACCTGCGATCGAATGGCGGCAAGTTACCGGTATTCTGGCGCGGCAAACTGAGCAAGGCTACGACAAATGGCAGGCTGTATCCTCAGCCTCGTTACATAGGGCGGACGATCGTTCCGCAGACCCAGATGCAATGACCAGCTGGCTGACTCTGCCAACCTGTTATGCTCGCGGTGTTTTGACCGGTGGTGGGCAGGTGGTCATGAACCAGGATTCGCGGCTCAGCGCGCAGATCGTATCACCGGAGACGACCTTGCTCCAATTGGAATTTGGGTCCGTGGCTTTGCTGGACGTACCTGTAGGGCGCAAGTTTCGTCTGGACGGCGCGGGTACGACGGCGAACGAGTTGGAAGTCGTCCAGCCCGCCCGTTTGCACGTCCGTCGCGTCCCGGCGGGATTTGCAGTGGCCGTCGAATCGGGGCAAGCCACTTACCAGGGGCGGCCCTGGCCAAGGCGGCGCGTGCTACTCATTCGGGCTGATGGAACGGAGATTGGCGGGCCGCTGGCTGTGCCCGAGTGGGCTAGCCAGTTTCCAACATCTAGCGTGCTTTCTCGAAAACTGCTAGCCAGCTTTGACAAGCCGCAGGAGCTAGGGCAAGCCATTGAGCAACAGCTGGTAACCATGGCCCGCAGTCTCAATCCGAACAACCAGTTGGGCATGGCCAACTTTCGCAAACTGTGTTTGTGGCGGGCGAAGTTGTCCGTTGAAGACAATACAGCAGTCGTGCAGCACCCACTGTGGTTCGTGCGCACGGCCGCTTTTGATGTCGCTTTGAGTACCACGGATCATCTGCCGTCTTTACAAGCCCGCCGGCAACTGGCTGCACGGCTTCAAGCAGCCACGTTGTCGACGTCTCGACCGTCTGCGACAGCCCCGACCGCAATCACCAATCAAGCGCGGCCCCAGCAACAGAAAGTGACGGCGCAGCAGATTCGCAATTGGATCGAGACTTCCAAGGGCAACCGGCAGCCGTCGCGTCAAGATCTTGCCAACTGGCTGAGTCTATTAACCGGCGAAGACCGCGTTGTGGCCGCTTTTGCCGACTATCTTCTACGCAAGCGATTTGCCAATGGCCCCGCATTTGATCCCGCAGCTGCACCGGCTGTTCGCGCCCGCAGCCAACAAGCTTGGCGCTCGGTGATCACTGGAAATGGCTGAATGCTATGTTGCTTCGAACTGCACCAAGCCCATCTACGTGCAGCGAGCCAGAGGAGCTATTGGCCGCGAAGTAGATTCTCATCGAGCCATTTCCAAGCTGCCTGCCGAGCCGGGCTGGGAACCAACAGCCAGCGATCCGTATGAGGATGTTTGGAGACCGCGTTGGGAAAGGGGCCCAAAGCGGATCGGGTGTCTACCGACTGGAAACGGAAGTTCTCCACATTCGGCAGGGCCGCTCGAACGAAGGATTCCGTCGCTTGGACTGAACCCTGCTGGCAAACCAAGTAAGGGCGGTTTCCAATCCTTCGCAACCGTCGACGCGCTTCATGACGGTAGGTCTTCAATGGAGAGCCCCAATCGGTTCCTGACCATTCCTGGACGCCATCGAAAT
Source organism: Pirellulaceae bacterium (assembly GCA_028289675.1). Classification (GTDB taxonomy): domain Bacteria; phylum Planctomycetota; class Planctomycetia; order Pirellulales; family Pirellulaceae; genus Aureliella. The sequence goes on along the minus strand of JANQOL010000243.1, from coordinate 25,398 downwards.
GATCGTGCGTCACGAACGCCGTCCAGATCTTTGAGATTTCGTCGTCGTGCAAGCCGAGATAGTTGACACCAATCGCACCTCGCGAAAATCCGCACAGGACCACGCGTTGCGGATCACCGTGGTAGTTCGCGATGATGCGCGGGACGTTCTGCTTGGCATATTCCAAAGTGGCTGGAACGTCTCCCCACCATGTTACTTGGTTGCGGCGTCCATCGGAGCTGACCATCGGTAGAGTGACCCAAATGAAGCGACCACGCGTAAGCCCGTAGCCCAAGCTGGCGTCTTCGATTCGACCGGTCGAGCCCGAGGTGGGAAAGCGATTGCCCGTGTATTCAAAGATGATCGGCCAAGGCTGACCATCGGGCTTCCAATCACACGGCAGAAACAAAGTGTGAAACACTTGAGTGCCCGCATACTCGTCAGGCGTGATCTTGACTCGCTTGCCAGCGGCAGGGTTTCCGTTTGCGACCTGCGGAACGGCCAGCACGACCGAGTTGAACTCCGTTTCAGGTGCAATATTTTGCGCTATCAACGTTGAAGCAGGCAACAGCGCGGCTACCAAGGTCAACTGAGATATTAGCCGGCAGATACTCGCAAAAGCCAAAGTTATGTCATGTTGTTGGCGTGCCAACTGGAGCGTTTGGGGAGTGTTGGGTCGCAGTTGCGGAAAAGTCATGGCGTCGTCTGTTGCGGCTGAACGATGACCATCGATTGACCGGCCGCTACCTGACTCAGTAATGTGGTCGAGCCGTCCAGCCATTGAACTTCGATATCAACACGTTGATGGTCTCCGAGTCCAAAGTGCAGCGTCGATCCAAAATGGCCTTGATAGCCATGTCCGCTGTGCACCTCAGCCACCTGGATCAGCCCGGGACAACGCACTTCTACCCGTGTTCCCACCGCGTCTCGGTTGGTGATCCTGCCGTGCAGTTCCAACTGAATCCATTCTCGGCCAGCCGTCGATTGATTTTCCAAGAACGTCGGCGCTGCACGCGAATTCAAGAGCACGACGTCTACATCGCCATCAGCGTCCAAATCATCAAACGCCGCGCCGCGCGTGCTGTACTTCGGAAGCAAGCCGCTGCCCGCCGTCGTGGAAACATTGCGAAAGCGTCCATGACCAATGTTTTCGAACAGCAAATTTGCGGACTCATAGTGCATGTTCTGATCAATCAGATGCACGTTGTCGAAGACATGGCCGGCCGCGACAAACAAATCGCGGTCTCCATCATGGTCAAAATCGACTAGCCCATTGCCCCAGGTGACCGGTTGCTTGGTTCCCTGTGCCGCTCCCGACTGCAGGGAGACGTCCGAAAAGTACTCGCCGCGGAAGCTCTCATACAGCGTAGCGTGCTCGGCCTGAAATGAGGTCACGTGGAAGTCCAGGTAACCATCGTTGTTGTAATCACCGCAGGTGACGCCCATGCTGCCTTGCGTGGCACCTCCGCCATCGTAGCCAAAACCGGTTAGCAACCCGACTTCGTCGAACTTGCCGTAGCCGTCGTTTTGAAAAAGAAAGTTGGCATCTGTGTCGTTGGCGACCAGGATGTCGGTGTCACCATCCCGATCGTAGTCGGCGCAGACCGCGCCCATTCCTCGTCCGGCGTGGGCACTGAGACCGGATGATTGAGAGATGTCGGTGAACGTGCCGTCGCCGTTGTTACGAAACAGTGAATCGGCTTCCGCAGCGAACTCGGTGGGGCTGGGGCTCATGCGGATGCCCTGCTTCATCGAGATTGGGTAATCATCCAACGATAGTTGGCAATAATTGGCGACGTACAGATCGAGATCTCCATCGCGGTCTGCATCTAAAAAACAGGTGCCGGCTCCAACACGATGACCATTGGTGACGTTGGCGTGCAGCGTGATATCCGCAAACGTGCCATCGCCCTGATTCAGATACAGCACATTAGGCCCATAGTTGTTCAGATAGAGGTCCGGTGCACCATCATTGTTGAAGTCTCCTGCGGTGACGCCCAAACCGTGATGCGTGTCACCGACGTTGGCGTCGTCAGTCACGTCGGTAAAGCGCCAGTTGCCGTCGTTGCGGTACAGCGCGTTGCGCCGGCCAGCTGGCTTGTCGGGCATCGTCGATTGACCAGCCTCGCACAGTTGGCCGCCGTTCAAGAAGTAAATGTCCTGGTCGCCGTCCCCATCGAAGTCGAATACGACCAGGCCGGCGCTCATGGGTTCCAAAATGTAGTAGCGGCCACAGCTGCCGTCGTGATGTTCGAAGGCGATTCCGTCTGGCCTTACCTCTTCCAGACGCAATTGTCCTTGCCCGTACGCCGCAGTTAGACAGGCCAGCCACCATCCCAGGCAGGTTGGGTAGATCAGCGCTTTTGCAAGCTGTCTCAACGTGGTGGCTAGCTCCATGCTCTGAGGATGCCCCAGTTCTGTGGATGACACTGCTCTGTGGATGACACTGCTCTGTGGATGACACTGCTCTGACGGTAACTCTGTCCCGAGCGGTGTCTAGGACTCACTCGGTAATTCGAACGTCGGCAATTCTCTGGACCGCAACTGGTCGTCGCCTTCGGTGATTTCGACGAATTGATCAACGGCCACGTCCGCAAAAGTCTGCGTGGTGTCCGACGCTGGCCAATAGACTTCGAGCGCGCGAATCTGTTGCGCGGCGCCTAATCCGATGGTTTGCCGAAAGGGATTGCCGCCGAAGCTGCTGCCAGCGGTGATCCACCGATAGATCGATTGCTGTCGCCCTGCTCCGGCGATGACCACGCGAATCCGAGCTCCAATTGCGGCCGCGTTGGATTGAGTTCCGTGAAGCTCGACCGTGATCCAGTGATTCTCAAAACCCGGATTCCGGAACAACGCATTGCTAAATCCGTCGCCAGGATTGGCGCCGCCCAACACGATGAAGACGTCTTGGTCTCCATCGTTGTCCAGGTCCGCAAACGAAACTCCATGTCCTTTTTGCAAGTGGCTTAGTCCGCTGGCCGTCGACACGTCGTCAAAGTATTCACCAGACTGGTTCAGCAACAGCCGGTTGGGTTGCAACGCATCGTACTGCTGGTAACCGGTGCCGAGGTAATAGTCTAAAAAGCCATCGCCATTGATGTCGCCAAAATTGCAGCCCATCGGCAAAGTGACTCGGCTCACACGCTGCAGGGCGCTGACATCATGAAACTGCCCAGTGCCATTGCCTTGATACAGCGTGTCTTTTTCGGCGGACGTGTTCAGTCCGACAAAGTCGGCGACGAACGATTCCAACATGCCTTGCGCACTCAGGTCATATCCGCCCACGAAAATATCCAGCGAGCCATCATTGTTGTAGTCCCAACACCAGGTCGGAAAGCTCTCGATTGGACCGGTCACTCCGGCCTGCTCCGCGGTATCCGTGAACGTGCCATCTCGGTTGTTGAGATACAACCTGTTGGGGCCACCTAGATTGGAGATATAGATGTCTGGATATCGATCATTGTTGAAGTCCCCGCAGGTGACTCCCTTGGTAAAGCGGTTATTGAGTGCTCCCGCGTCGGCAGCCACATCGACAAACGTACCCCGTCCAGAGTTGTGGAACAGCTGGCAGGGGCCGGTTTCATTCCCGATGAACAAATCGATCCATCCGTCATTGTCGAAGTCGGCCCAGTCCGCGGTTTGAGTCTGATGATGGATGTCTCCCAAACCGGTTGCGAAGGTGACGTCGCGAAACACCCCGTGCCCATCGTTTTCCAACAGGGAATTGGGCGACAGGTTCTGCTGACTCAACCAACCGCCACGCAGTACGAAGACGTCCAAATCTCCATCGTTGTCAAAGTCGGCGTGACGTAAGTTGAGACCGCCAAACAAGCCGGACAAACCTGCCTGCTCAGTCTGGTCTTCAAAGGTGCCGTCGCCAACATTGCGAAAAAGACGGAGCTGGGCATCTGTCTTCCAATCGGAAGCAATCACGTCCACCAGATCGTCCCCATCAAAGTCATCAACGATGACACCGCCGGCGAGTCCAAAGGTGGCCAATCCAGCGGGTCGGCCGACGTTGAGCAGCCTCTGGAAACTGGTTTCCGATTCGTAGGTCTCTGGAGCAATTAGCAGCTCGGGTGGTACATCGTCGGGGTACTTGCCCAACGTCATGTAGGCCAAGTTCAGCAGCCATCTGGCTGCCAGATGATCGGGCCGGTTTCTCAGGACGACGGACAGGTTTTCGATCGCTTGCTCCGAGCCCGCAGGATGCTGGTGAACGCCACCCGCGGCAATGGGCAAAATGCAGCTTTCTCCAGTTTGGCAATGCACGCAGTTGGCGGTCTCACCGATGCGCAAATTGACCACGGCAAGTCGGTAGTGCAAATCCGTTTCAAAGTCAGTGACCAGATCGGCAGGCATGTTGCTTTGTGCGTCACGAAAGTTCTGAAGCACAAACCGTAAGTCGTCTAAAGCCTCTTCAAACTGACCGAGACGGAGCAGCACCGGTGCCCGGTTCCACCGTATCTGCATTTGCTCGGTCGGCGAATCGGCTGTTTCCAACTGTGAGTTCAATTGGCGTAGATCCGCGTCACCCAGATAGGCATTGTCGATGGGGGTGCGTTGCTTAACTTCGGACAGTACGGTCAACATCTGGTCATGAGTGTCTGCGGTGTGCCCACGCAGCCACCATGCCGTACCGGCCAAGATGCACAATATTCCAATTAGCAATGTCAGACGCAAACGCATGGCTCAGTGTTTCGATGGGCGGAAAAGGGCTAGAGCTTTTTTCTTTTGAAATGGTCTGTGTTCGCCAAAATGAGCAACCACTAGCGTTGATGACGCGGGCCATATGTCCGTGCGACTCACACTAGGTCGTTGCTCTGTCCAACTGCATTTTAATGCGAGCCTGATGTTCGTGTTCAAGCTGTCACTGAACTTTTGTGAGTCGACAAAGGACGCGACAGAATACCGGAGCAGAGCTAGCTGGTTAAACCGAGGCGTTGGACCAGAATCGCCTTGTGATGCAGCCAGTGGCCGGCCATCAACCAGGCGATGGTCCGGACGGACATGCCGCGCCCATCCGCGGTCCCCAGTTGGTCCCAGGCAGCTGGTTCAAGCCGCTTGACGAGGCGCAAGTTTGCCTCTCGCAGCGATGAAAACTCTTCCGCCAAATCGACCGGTGAATGGGCGTTTCCATAGTGGCAAGCCGCGTAGTGGTTCTCATCCCAGCCCGGCAAGTCAGTCTTGTCACCCGTGGCAAACCTGAGTGCGCGGTAGCCAAAAACTCGCTCGGCATCGCAGCAGTGTTCCAGCACGGTCCGTATCGGCCAGCCGTAAGGTGGATGTACGGTCTCGAACTCCGCTACTGGCAAGTTACGTATGAATTCGGGCTCCGTGCGCGCTTGTTGAGTCAGCAAATCCAGAATCGAACCATCTGGGACAAGACCGACGTAATCGCGATGAAAATCAAAGCACTCGTGGTCGCCAGGCCGTTGTGTGTAGTCCATCGTGTTCACCAAAGAATCCACGTGCCAGTCAACAGAACGTAGGCGGCCAACGCCGCATTGCTAGTTGCATGAGCGACAATACATAGCCAAAGGTCCTTTCTCCAGTACCACAACCCGTGCATCAGCAAACAGTAGGTGGCAGCCGCGATCCATTCCGGATGTGCCAGCGTGAACATGAGCGTCACGATGGCGCACGACGAAAACGTGTACTCGCCCAACGGAACTCGTTCCCAATCAGGGTCAATTAGCCACCGCATCAAGAAGCCACGCCAAAACAATTCTTCCATGACGGGTACCACCACAGCAATTCCCAGCAGGCGCACCGCAATAAAGGACCAAGCGGCCAAGCCATGGCCCAAATGATCAAAGGGGTTGTACGCGACACGTTCCGCGGGCCGTAAGAACTTGGGCAAGTAGGCGAACAGCTGTTGCTCTATCTGGAGGTTACACAGCCAGATCCACAAGACGATACCAATCAAACCGCAGATGATAGCCGGCAAGACATTCGCATGAGGTCGTAGCAATTCCTTGCGGCGTGGTGATTGGCTCAATAGCCACCAGGTGGTCCCGCCGACCAACAGCACTACCAGGCTGTAACCCGCTGGATACCAAGCGTCTCCCAGTCTGGCGACAAGTGAAGTGCTCAGCAAATAGAGCACAAATGGAACGATCAGTACCTTGGCCAAGCGGGCGACCTGTTAAGAATCGGAGGAGCCTGTTAAGGAATCGGAGGAGCTTGAGGAGTAGTTTACCAGGATCCATAGAGCGGGTAGAGAGCTGGCCCACTGGATGGCACTGACCCACAAATAGATCCGGTGCATTCGGTAGAACCGCACTGGCTGGTTGACGGACAGCTCTTGACTGTCGAGCAGTCGATCCATGAGCGGATGTAGGGTCCACAAGATGCCGCAGCACAGCGCGATGATGCCGGTCAACGTCATCAACCACCGCGTGGCCGTGGGTGAACGTCGGCTCCAATTGGTCCACACGTCCCAAACCAGCCCCAGGCAGGTTACCAGCACGGCGACGTTTAGCACGACCGTGACTCGTTGGGTGACGAAGCCCTGGGTCGTCTCACCGACCAATTGGCTGCCCAGTGGAACCACGGCTCCGGCGTAGAGCAGGAATCCACCGAACGAAAACGACATAAGCCAACAGACGAGAAACCTACGTCCGCCTTCCAGCCAGGGCTTTGTCGGGCGGGCGGAAGACTGCACCGGCTGGGGTTCGGGCATGCTATTGATGAGGGTGAGGATGGGATTCGTAGTGTTGTCTCAACAGATCCTTGCCGTAGTCGTTGCCATTGGGGGTTCTAACGACCGTGTGGATGTGATCGCGCGTTGGCAATCGGCCGCGGAAGGGCGCGACGCGTCGTTGATGATCGAATTCAATCAAAATCACGGGACTATGCACTCGATAGTAATAGACGCTGTCGGATTGAGTACCGCCAATCCAGCAAAAATAAGTTCGATCCAAATGCTGCTCGACCTCCTGCATCCGAATCTGCGCATGTTTGTCACGCATGTTGCCCACGTATTCTCGAATGAGATCCAGTAGCAACTGCCGCTGGTTTGGCTCCAACGCAGAACCACGGATTCCCGCATAGTCCAGCGTCACGTTGTCTTTGTAGGCTTCGGTCAGGTTGTTGTTGCCTGGCTTGTCCCGCATCAGGATGGCAATGGCCTGTTGTTCATCCGTCAGCGACTGAATGACCCGCAGTCCTAGATCTTGCTCATCTTGCATGACGATGGTGCCCTTGAATTCACCGTCGACCGCATGCACTGGCTCGGAACCCATGAACACCGGACTCATTACTACTTGGTCTCCGAGCACAAAATAGTTGACGATGACATGATGCCCGTCCAACTGCCAACCCCATGGACCATCTCCGGCTGGATCGCCCATGATGGTGATCCAATAGAGCCATTGCCCGTACTCTTCGAAGTTGTTGCAGAGCTCCGCCAAGGTACCATTGAGCCGCATAATGTCCTTGGTCTTTTTCAGACCCTTGGCGCTCAGGCTGCTAGCCAATAGACCAAAGGCGGCTTCGCGCTGGTCCTCGTTCATCTCATCAAAACCAACGCCTTGCCGCTGGTAGAAATGGCGATTGTCCCACTTCCTCCATTCCAGATCGTCAACGGGATACATGGTGCGCTGTACCTGCTCGTCCGTCAGAACATCCAGGAAGGCGTTGGCGGCATCGCGAACTTTTTCCGTGGATACGCCCGTCGGTTTGATGTGGAACAGGTCGCGCTCCACTCCGGTCGAGGTCACGATGCCGACGTAAGGTGCATTCAACAGCGTTTGATCTGCGCCTCGTCCCGGACCGCGTCTACGTGGTTGTTGAGAAACAACCCAGGCTGAAGCTACAAGGACAGTTGTGGCACTTGCAATCAAGACGCTGAGTAGCTGGCGACGCGATTGGAAGAACATGCGAGTCTCCGAATGGCAATTGAGGTTGGACACAAATTGAGCTCCGGCGCAACAATTCGCCAGTGGTGGCATGCAATCGAGCGACTGGCCCCGGGGGCTCCTCGAAGACCAATTCAGGACCTGACCGCGCCGACCGCAGTGTGGCTCCAGTGTAGCAAACGCACATTGTCAGGCATTACTGAGACGCTGGAGTGCTATTGACCTTTAGAATCTCGACGTCCATGGGATCGAAAGGGGTATCGGCTCGCGTCAGTACGCCGGCTTCCACCATAGCATCGATGTCTTGGTGCGTGGGCCAATCACTAAAGCCGTAGTTGCCGGGGCCGCGATAGCGTTCGATCTCGAACCAATCGATCATGACATGGCTGATATCGCGATCCTGAAGATTTCTTAGTTGCTCGTCGTGCGGCAAATCCGCCAGCCACTCTTGGCCAGGTGTGTCGTTGAAGCACGTGGCGTAAATCAGAGGCACTCGATACAGGTAAGCTTTGACTTCACCGATGCTCAGTACTTTGTGGCTGGAGTCTAGATTGCGATTGATCCAGGCCGTGGCGGGGTTGGCCAAGCCCAGCGAGTTTTCCACCAAGGACTCACCTTCAATGTCCGCCAGTGGAACGAAATAGCGGTTGTCGGTCGGACCGACTCCCGACACGACTTGCACCGCCCCGTACAAGACGCCCAGTAAGACCAAGCTGGCCGCTAGATTGGCGGACACTCGCTGGGCGATCCAGGCGCCACCGGCGGCGGCCAGGCCGGCCATGATGGGCAAGGCCGGCAGCCAAAATCGATCAATGCGATGCGTGGCCGTCCACCAGACGATCAAGATCCAGCTCAACAGCGCGACCCACATCAACCAAGCGCTGTCTGCCCGTTTCAGGCTAACAACGGCCATTCCCAAAACCGATAAGAAGACCAGACTGGGGTTGAGAAAGCGGGATTGCAACGTCAGTTGCTTGGCGGATTGCATCAAATTGCTGATGGCAAACTTGTTGCCATTGGCGTCCGCTTGAGGGCCGTGCGCTTGGCTCCAGCGCTCCGCCCAAGCGGGCGACAATTGGCGTCCGCCCAGGGTCTGATACGCGAGTGGGTAGATGGGATTGCCTGTCGTGATCCAGTTTTTTGCCAGCCAGGGAACGCACGTCAGCGACAGGCCCGCAGCTAGCCACAGCAGCCACTTGGCTGGCTGTAGGTAGGTACTGTTGCTGCTGGCAAATCGCCAGCTGGCCACGACGACCCACACGCAGCAAGGAACCACCGCCAGCAAAACTCCGGTGTACTTGCAAGCTCCGGCAGCGCCTGCCAGCAAGCTCAATAGAAACAGGTTGCCGCCCCTGTTCTCTCCGGATTTTAGTTGGGGCCAAAGCTTGCTTGCGACGACGAGCATAGCGAGAACATAGGTGCCGAGCACCATATCAATCAGTCCGGACATGGCGACATGGGCGTTGCCGGTGGATGCCAGCAACAGCCCAGCTGCCGCCCAGCCGCTGGTGCGTCCCCACCTGTCTGCAATAAAACTGCCTAGCAGAGCGGCGGACAACAGTGAAAACATGCCCACAACCGTTTTGCCAATCAGTCCTCCCCACCACCACCCTTGGGAACCACCGATCAGTACCATGGCGGCCAGACTATGCATCTCCGCGCCAAGTGGCATGTTGACGTAGACGTTGTGAGGGTTAAACGCGATGCGGCCTGCTTGTTGGAACTCTTTGGGTCCTTGCAAATGATATTCGATGACGTCGAATTCCCATGGGGGCACGCAACTGCCCAAGATATAGCAGACGGCCAGCACGGAAACGGTGACGGGAATGAGTCGAGCTAGCCACACACCTAGCATCGTCTGCGGGCGCATCGTGTCCGTGCTCGAAGCCGGAGAGCCAGTTTGAGAATTGTCGTTTTGGTGCGGCGTGCGTTTAAATCGTCTATGCAACCAGAGGCGGCCAGCAGCGGCGATGACCAGGCAGATCAACAGGGGAAACCGATTGGACAATCCTCCGCACCAGCCAACCACCAGGGTGATCGTGGACAACCCGGCCAGGCCACATAGGCAAGCCAAACTCCAAAACTGAATAGGCGGCCAGGCGATGTCGCTTGCCGCCACGATGGGACGCCCCAGCCAAGATGCCAACGCCAGCCAGACACCGGCTCCTAGCAACAGCGGGACACGATCCAATATGCCCAGCGAGTCGCCAGTGCCGAAAACTCCGGTCATTAACTCTGGAGCCAACAGTAGATCCGCGAGCCGATTGACGGCATTTCCGTCTTCATCTTGAAAACCGAATGCCGAGGGCTGTTGCAGAAAGATTCCTAGGTAAACGAGAAAGCCGACCGTGATGATCAGAAACCATCCGAAGGTGAACTGCCGATTATCGGGATTCGACGGTTTATTCCGCATCAAAAAGTCGTGCTTGGCAAATAGTACGATCTAGAATTGAGAACCGGCGGCGGGCGTCTGACGCCACGGCAAACTAGCGGGGCGAACATATCGCTCGTGTTCAACCAGCCGTTGGAAGTAGTTTATCGGATTTCGTTCGTCGCGGCCGAAGCCGTCGCATCGGCTGGCAGAGTTAATCGACCGACAGAGTGAACAGCATGCAAGCACCAATGGAAGGCATTTATACGCCCAACATTACGCCAATCGACCGGCATGGGCGCGTCGACGAAGATCAACTCTGTGCCTATGTCGATTGGTTGATCGAACGCGGTGTACACGGCTTGTACCCCAACGGCTCGACCGGCGAATTCACTCGTTTTACCGCGCCGGAGCGGCGGCGCATCATCGAAGTTTTATGTGCGCATGTCGGAACTCGAGTTCCCATCTTGGCCGGAGCCGCTGAGGCCAACGTGCGCGAAACGATCGATGCCTGCGAAGCTTACGGCGCGCTAGGCGTCCGGGCGGTCGCGATCGTGGCTCCTTTTTACTACAAGATCGGTCCCGAAGCGATCTTCCAATACTTCAAGGAAATTGCCGATCACGTTTCGGTCGATGTGACGCTCTACAACATTCCCTTGTTTGCGTCTCCTATTGATGTTCCTACGGTGCGACGGCTGGCGCTCGAGTGTCCGCGGATCGTAGGTATCAAGGATAGCTCCGGTGACATTCCTCACATGATGCGGATGATTGCAGCCGTGCGATCGCAGCGGCCCGAGTTTTCCTTTCTAACCGGTTGGGACGCCGCGCTAGCACCCATGTTTTTGATTGGTTGCAACGGAGGCACGAACGCGACCAGCGGCGTGGTCCCGGAGTTGACGCGGGCCATCTACGAGGCGGCACAGCGTGGACAGTGGGATCGGGCGATGCAGCTGCAGTATCGTTTGCTGCCTTTGTTCGATGCTATGATTGGGCAACCTGAATTCCCGGAAGGGTTTCGCCGAGGCGCTCTGGCCCGTGGCTGGGATTTAGGGCCCAGTCGTCAACCTATGGCACCCGAACAACTGGAAGCTGCCCAACGAACCCAGGAGCAACTGTCACAAATCTTGGTTGAGCTCAGTCAATGGCTGCCCGACATCGAACCTGCCACCGGGGATACTCGTCGGGGCGAACCCGCGACCGACGACTTTATCGAGCGCATCGTGCGCGAAGTCATGCAGCAGCTCCATCCTTAGCCGGACTCTTTTCAAGTTGACGAACCGTTTGTAAAGCTTTGAAGTTTGAGAACTTGCTAGAGTTCTTGAGAAGGTGAACGGACGTTACGCCTGCCCAAAAATGGATACACACCTCGCAGGGTGATCATGGACCTGAAAAGTGACATCCATTGCGCATACAAAACACCCCGTGGCCCGAAATCGTGACCAAGGGGTATGGTGGTGGGCAGCCAACCAAACTTCGGGAGGCCGTCATGGAAGATTCGCGCTATCGCTAGTTAGCGGTATTCCAGTTGTTGACTAGGATCAGAAAGTCCAAACCAGATAGCTCTTTATCGCCGTTGACATCGTAGAACGGGCCACCACTCTTGTCGGCAACGCCCGCCAACGGGCCGATCGTCGTTTCGTTAAAGAAATTGGACATCACCAAGAGGTCTAGCGACGTGACGTCGCCATCTCCATTGATATCCAGGACGTCATTCTGGTTCTGCCAGGGACTTCTCCCCAACGCGTTGATGATCCATAGCGCGTCTACCGACGAAATACAACCATCGTTACTAACATCAAATCCAGCAATAAAGTTGGGAGCACCACTGCAGGTTGTACCGTGGATGTCTAAGAAGTCCACGATCAACTGTGCGTCGGCGGACGTCACACGATTGTCCTGGGAAACATTCGGATCGTATCGCGACATGTCATACCGTTCGTAGAACAGGCGCAGCAAATGTAGGTCGTCCAAGTCGACATCACCGTCGTCGTCGAGATCCGAGTCCATGTCGGAAGTGCCAAGGTTGCTCAGCAATCGGGCAGCGTCGTGTCCGTAAAACGCAATCCCGTTGTTGTTGGTATCAAAGCTGGCTGTGGCAACGCTGGCAAGTGGATCAGGTACTGGCGGTTCCAGTGGCGGATCGACCTCGGTGGTCCAATTTTCCACCAAAATATGAAAGTCCAGTGAAGACAATTCCTTATCTCCGTTGACGTCGTAGTAGGGGCCACTACGTTTGTCGGCGACGCCACCTAGGGGGCCCAGCGTGGTTTCATTGAAGAAATTGGCCATGACCAAAATGTCCGCAGCTGTCACTCCATCGACGCCGTTGATGTCCAAAATATTATCTGGATTTTGCCAGGGACTCTTGCCAAGCGAGTTAACAATCCAGAGTGCATCTGTCGAAGAAATCTTCCCATCGCGATTCACGTCATAGCCGGCTATGAAATGGGGATCCGTATCATAGGTCACGCCGTGAATGCCAACGAAATCTGTAATGATCTGCGCATCGGCACCCGTCACGCGATTGTCCGTTGGCGTGTTTGGATCGTAACGCGACATATCGTATCGCGCATAGTATTCTCGCAGGATGTTTAAGTCATCTATGTTGACATTTCCGTCGCAGTTCAAGTCGGCATCCATGTCAGAAGTGCCGAAATCATTGAGCATGTGATTGACGTCGTGCCCATAGAATAGGGCGCCGTTGTTGTTGATATCAAACAATGCCGCTGGCGGATTTTCCGTCCAATCAGGTGCGTCTGCGTGCAAATATGTGGCGGCCAGTAAGGTCGAAAGAAGCACGCCTGCAAGTGGTTTTAGCTTATTCATCGTGTGTTTAATGCCTGTAGGTAAGTGAGAGGTCAAATGCATTTGCAACGGATTTTCGGGTGGCCACGGAGGACCACGGCAATGGCGCAGCCTTTTCGCTCGCGCTACTGACAAGCGTGGGGGCACTTGAGTTCTCCTCGTTTTGAATTGGAAAGACGAATTCCATCGGATTGCAGGCGCATTGAGCGCGGACACAATGTGCTACTTACAACTTCCTGATCCGATATGACCAACTCTTGTTGGGTGGTTTACTATCGCACCGGGCAATGACAAGTTTGGTCTCGGGCTGGTCACTGCCACAAAAACATTTCGGTGATTAGTGAACGTAACTTCCGATGAGTTGAGAACGCCGTAGTAGCCACTTAGTCGAGATGAGACTGGCCGTTCACAGTTGGCTGAATGACCGGAGCGGACCTTCTAACTGCGGTGGATGCATTTCCCCGTTTTCAGAGCCGTCTTAGAAAAACCTCTTGTGCTGGCGTATAGTCAGAGCGATGGCTCTACTAAACAAAAGGACATTGAGGCTCGTGAGCGACACGGAAATCAAATTCGAGAAACGGATACCTTAGAGAATCAGGGCACAACAGCTCGTTATCGATAAGCTCCGATTGCGCAGCTCAGTAGTTAGGTAAATTCCCGCTTCCGGCTACAGATGGGAGACACACGAGCGGCTGACTTAGGTTTCACATCCGACGGGTGCTAGCCCGGATACTGCATTAGCCGCAGTGCGATAGCACGCGGTTTCCGCAAAACGTGGCGTGAACCGCACGCTATCGCGTGGCGGCTGATTTTCGCACTGTCATCCTTGCAAAATTGTCCTAACACGCTTGTTCGCCTGTGCTTGAGCCGTAATTTGTGAACCGGAGTGCAATAGCCGGGCTAACGCTTAACACTAGTGCTTGAATCGGTAGTGTTCGTAAGATGCGTTCTACCGCGCGCTCGAGCCGATTCAATACTCACCCCTCTCCAGTGAAGAGCGATTTCATGAAACTTCTTACGTTGCTCTGCAAGCAATTCGGCCCCGCGAAAGCTATGGGCAATTTCCGCAAAAAGAAAACGGTGATTGCCTCCGCTAGCAAACGCGCATTTTTGAATCCGTGAGATAGAGTCGGTTAGTGATGTCCACAATCGGAGACAGTCTTGGCTGATTCGCAAGATCGTCTCCGTTCGGTAGACCTCCAGAGATCAACTTGAATATCGAATCTGAGCGAGACAACCGTAGCGATTCTGAGCTTCGCAGTCGGCGGTCACCAATAGAGACTGAGGTCACGAATCACCTCGGAAAAGCCAGACAGTCAACTCAACTTCTAATCGAGTTGCTCAAAGGTCATCAGGCGTGGATTGCTTGTGAGACTCTCACGCACATTCTCGATTTCAACCCACGGCCGCGGCTAAGATCCAAAGTGCAATGGCCTCACAGACTGTCGACTCATCCGCGGATTCGGTCGCTCGCTTGAAGTTGCAGTTGACTAACAACTTAGAAGCGACGTAATCCCTCCTCCGATCAAACACTCATGAAGAATCCGCGCTAGGCGGTTGTCACGACGACGGCGGTGGTGTTATCCCTCCCGCACTCGGCCACGCTGGTGGTGACTAACTGCTGAGCCGTGGATGCTTTTGCTGCGTGTGGCTCCACCTCGGCCAACTCGGCCAGCCGGTGGTCCCAAAGTCCTTCGACGAGTCCGTCGGTGCACAGGACGAACCGGTCGCCAGGCTGATAGTTGACGACGCCCAGATGAGGATGCAAGTAACGGTGTCCCGCGCCCAGCGCCTGGGCCAGCACATTCTTGCGAGGGTGAGTTCGCGCCTGACGCTCGTTCAATTTGCCCTCGCGTCGCAGCCAGCCCACATGCGTGTGATCTTCGGTGATCTGCTGCAGCTGTCCATCGGCGGACAAGTGATACAGGCGACTGTCACCGATATGTCCAAAATAGACTCTGCCCTTGCGGAACCAGGCCAGTGTTAGCGTGGCTCCCATATCTCGGCAATTGGGGTCGCACCGTCCCAGGTGCAGCATTGCCTCGTGAATGCTGAGGAACAGCTGGCTGAGAATCTCGGGTCCGTAGGCCCGAAAGCGCTCGTCCGACAAGCCGAATTGTTTGGGTAGCTGGAGAGTGATTTTCTCCAAAGCGATCCGACTGGCAAACTCGCCAGAATTTTCACCACCCATGCCATCGCTTACGGCAAAGATGAAATCGCTTTGATCCACATCCGCCTGCCCCGTCTTGCCGAGATATCGGATGCCGGACTTGTCCAGCAAAAGCGCCAAGAAAGCGTCTTCATTGTTGGGGCGGAAACGTCCTCGATCCGTGCAGCCCGACCAGCCGAGGTGACGGACGCGATCCCCGGTCGGGAGCTCGCCAAACGTAACGGAGCCTGTCGCGGTGGGCGAGTCGGCTGTCGTGATTTCAGCGAATTCAAAATCAATTACGCAGAAGCGGCCGTCATTGGCGCGATAGGTAATGTTGCGAGGAAAAGGGTCATCATGGCGCACGCCAAAGGCCAACAGCTCATCGAAGATCTCTTGCGCGCGTTGCTCGGAAAGGTGTTGAACGATCGACCCACAGTTGGTGGTGACGATTTCCAGCGCCTCGTCGTCTTGGTTCAGCAACCGCGGCACAAATGGGCACTTGACCGCCTCCAGGTGCTTCAGCACGCGCACTTCGTTGGCAAATCGTTGTTCAGCGTCCGGGCCTCGAAACGTCTTACGGACCGAGCCATCAAAGCCAATCTTGACGAGGGAACGTTGCGTGTTTTTTGCTTCGCGCATGAACTGCTGTCCAGTAAATCGAAACGCCGTGCCAGTTTAGCTGACACGGCGTTCAAAGACAGATTGTGATGCGGACCGGCAGTTAGCTGACCGACTGAATCGTCTTCAGCAACCGCGAGATGATCTTATACGGGTCGGCCTGCGAATTAGGTCGACGATCTTCCAAGTAACCCTTGTGCCCGTTGTTCACGAACGCATGGGGTACTCGAATTGACGCTCCGCGGTTGGCCACGCCCCAATTGAACTTGTCGATCGATTGGGTTTCGTGAAGGCCAGTTAGACGCAGATGGTTGTCGGGACCATAAGCGGCGATGTGCTCGTTGGCGTACTTCTCAAATGCTCCCATGAGCTTGTTGAAGTAGTCTTCTCCGCCCTGCTCCCGCAGGAACTTCGTTGAGAAGTTGGTGTGCATGCCAGAGCCATTCCAGTCGCCTGCGACTGGCTTGCAGTGCCACTCAATGTCCAGTCCATACTTCTCGGCCGTTCTCAGCAGCAAGTAGCGGGAGATCCACATGTCATCGCCAATCTTGCGGGAGCCGGCGGCAAAGATCTGGAATTCCCACTGGCCCTTGGCCACCTCGGCGTTGATACCTTCCAGGTTGATACCCGCATCCAGCACGATGTCGATATGGTCATCGACAACTTGACGAGCAATGTCGCCCACGTTCTTGTAACCCACACCGGTGTAGTAGCCACCTTGAGGTGCCGGAAAACCATCGTCTGGGAAGCCCAGCGGATGTCCGTTCTCCATGAAGAAATACTCTTGCTCCAGACCAATCCACAGATCGGGATCGTCGTCGACGGTCGCGCGGAAGTTGGATGGGTGCGGCGACAAATCAGGCAGCAGTACTTCGCACATGACCAAGAACGCATTCTTGCGTCCGGAGTCAGGATACAGGGCCACGGGCTTGAGCATACAATCCGAGCTGCTTCCTTCAGCTTGTTCGGTCGAGCTGCCGTCAAAACCCCACATCGGGCAGTCGTCGACCGAAGAGGGTGCGCTGTCTACGATTTTGGTCTTGCTGCGCAGATTGGGCTCAGGCAGGTAACCGTCTAACCAAACATACTCGAGCTTGAATTTGTTGTCTGAGGACATGCGATACGTTCTTCTTCTAAATGACCAAGGTTGGTAGGAAGGACAATCAGCAACACACCCGTGTGACCGCTGCCAAGCGAATTTGTCGCAATCCGCACTGCCAAAACCAAAGCGTCTATTACCCCGCCCTGCACCGTGAACTCGATCTGCCCACAGTGGACGGGGAAGACAAATCGAACTGGAACTTGGTAGCGTCGCGGCAAACCCCCTACCCAAAAGGCTTGCGATCGGATGCTATCAAAGTGGCCAGAGACGGGTGTGGTGAAGTGTCGACAGCCTGCGTTCGGCGTTGTCGCGGAATAAGCTAACACGCCGCCTAAGAGCCATCAAGTTGCCGTTAGCTTTTGACAGGGTTGTTCCAATAGGTCGTAACGGCTGGTGTCCTGCCCAGCGAACCGCACAAGTAAAGGTGGTATCAGGCCCTGAGTATTTCGAGTAGGGCGGAAACTGCCGTTAATTGGATTTGCAGGCGTCAATCGCCTCCTTGGCAGCGCTTTCGAGCGGGCTGGAAGACGCCTCATCCCCGTCGCCGCGTTCCGCTAACTCGCGACAGGTCGCCGATGGCTGAGAGCACATGGAGCAAGCGGACTGGCCGTCCTCGCCGGTCGTTTGTCCACCCAGTCCTCCACAGCTGCCGCGAATGGACTGGCGTCCCATCATGACACCTACGGCCATGCCGGCGATGACTAACACGAAAATGACCAGAGTGATTCCGAAAACCAAGGTAACCGTCATTGGGTGAGCTCCAGTTCAGGTGACGAAGCCAGTTCGGGAAAGCGGCGCTGGAATTCACCAGAGCCGATCGTTCGCAGTTGATCATCCTGCCGCACGATCAAACACACAGCCCAGCCATGCTCCTCGGCCAGTGCCAAGCCCTCCGCCGGGCCCAAGACCATCAGGCTGGTCGCAATGGCGTCCGCCAGCGCACAATCATCGATCATAACCGACGCTGATGCCAGACTGTGTTCGACCGGATGTCCGGTCCGCGGATCGATGGAGTGTGAAATGCGTTGGTCGTTGATCGCATACACGGCGCGATAATCGCCGCTGGTGGCGAGACTCTCATCAGTCAACTCCACAACCGCCTGGATTGCGGCTGCTGGGGCGTTGGCGGTGTTCGCCGGACGTTCGATGCCAACTCGCCAGGCTTGGCCAGATGATTTCGTGCCACCTACGCGGACTTCGCCTCCGATTTCAACGAAGTAGTCGTGCACCGCATGCTTTTCCAGCACCGCGGCTACTCGGTCGACGCCGTGCCCCTTGGCGATTGCCGACAGGTCAATCTGCAATAGTTCCTGTTTCTTTCGCAAAGCCGGCGGTTCGGCACGCACTTCCAAGTGTTGGTAGCCCACTTGGTCCAGCAAAGCATCAATGGTCTGGTCGTTAGGCAAAGCCTCTGGCCGAGCGGCGCCGCCAAAGCCCCAGGCCTTTACCAGCGGACTGACGGTCACGTCGAAGGCGCCGCCTGTTTGCCGGGAGACGTTTTGAGCCAGTTGGACGACGGAGGCCGTGTCCGCAGACACCGGAAACCAATCTGTGGAATGGGACGCATTGAACTGGGAAACCTCCGAGGATTCCCGATAAGTCGACATCTGATCGTTGACCCGCTCCAACTCGGCGTCCACCTCACGGGAGATAGTTCCCAGTTGTTCAGCGTCCAGGGTGGCAACCAATTTGATGGAATACAGCGTGCCCATGGTTTCGCCGGCCAATAGGTGCGTAGATCGGGTGAGCGCGCGGGCGGGAGCCTGACGGCAACCAGCCTGTGAACACAGCATTGAACCGGCAGTCAGCCACAACAGAACCGAGCGGCAAATGCCAACACCCATGGTCAGAGGTTGGAGAGCGCTGAATCGAGTGGAGAACATGGGCAGCGCTCGAAAGTTCATCGCGGTTGAATCCTACCCACCAAAGTCGTCGTAAGCGATGTTTTCGGGCTCGACACCCAGGTCGTCCAACATCTTGAACACGGCGGCGTTCATCATGGGCGGACCACACAGATAGTATTCGATGTCTTCCGGAGCGGGATGATCTTTCAGGTAGTTCTCCAACACCACTTGATGGATAAAGCCCACATAGCCGTCCCAGTTGTCCTCTGGTTTGGGTTCCGATAGCGCGATGTTGAACTGAAAGTTCGGAAAGTCCTTTTCGATGCCGCGGAAGTGATCGATGTAGAATAATTCGCGGAGACTTCGTCCGCCGTACCAGTAGCTGACCTTTCGCGACGAGGCCCGATTCTTGAACAACTCAAAGATATGGCTGCGCAGCGGGGCCATACCGGCACCCCCACCGATGTAGACCATTTCGTTTTCAGTGTCCTTGATGAAGAACTCACCGTAGGGACCGGAAATGGTCACCTTGTCGCCCGGCTTCAAATTGAAGATGTAGGAACTCATCTTGCCCGGTGGAGTGCCATCGGGGGCCCGGGGAGGTGGCGAAGCGACGCGGACATTCAGCATGATAATGCCCTTTTCCCCCGGGTAGTTGGCCATTGAATAAGCGCGGATGACCGGTTCGTCCACTTTGGACACGTAACGCCATACGTCGTAAGTATCCCAGTCCTCGTGAAATTCTTCCTCGATGTCGAAGTCTTTGTAGGCTACGGTGTGCGGGGGAGCTTCGATTTGAATGTAGCCGCCGGACTTGAAGCCAACCTCTTCACCTTCGGGCAATTCCAGTACCAGCTCTTTGATGAAGGTGGCCACGTTTTTATTAGAGCGAACGGTGCATTCCCATTTCTTGGTCTCAAAGACCTCGGGAGGCACTTCCAGCTTCATATCTTGTTTAACAGCCACTTGGCAGCTAAGCCGGTAACCCTCGCGGGCTTCTTTGTTGTTGATGTGCGACCGCTCGGTGTCCAGGATTTCGCCGCCTCCCTCAGTGACCCGCACCAGGCACTGGGCGCACGTGCCACCACCGCCGCAAGCACTGGACACGAAGATGCCCTCGTCCGCCAGGGCGCCCAGCAACTTGCCGCCAGCTGGAACGGAAATCGTTTTGCTGTCGTTGATCTCCAGGCTGACATCACCCGACGGTACAAAGGCCCGTTTGGCACCCAAAATGATGATCACCAAAGCCAGCACGACCAGCGTAAAGACGAAGACTCCGAGAACGACGGTACCCATATGTCAATGCTCCGAATGTCGATGCTCTGATTTGTCAATGGTCTGGAGGGGCGCACCGGACGCACAAGTTGTGTGGCGGATCTAAAGTTGGACGCCGGAAAAGGCCATAAACGCGAGGGCGATGAGGCCCACGGCAATAAACGTAATTCCCAGGCCTCGCAGGCCGGCGGGAATGTCGCTGTAGCGCATTTTTTCGCGCACCGCGGCCAGCGCGACTACGGCCAAAGCCCAGCCAAACCCCGATCCGAATCCAAAGACCACGGATTGGGGAAGATTGTAGTCACGTTGTTCCATCAACAGTGAACCGCCCAAAATGGCGCAGTTCACCGTAATCAGCGGCAAAAAGATCCCTAGAGCGTTGTAGAGCGGTGGGAAGAATCGATCCAAGACCATTTCTAGAATCTGCACGCTGGCGGCGATGACGCCGATGTACGTGATCAATCCCAGAAACGATAGGTTCACCGTGCTGTAGCTGCTGTCGCCCAAGGTTTCGGCCAACGCGCCCTCCTTGAGCACGTACTGATACAACACGTTGTTCACCGGCACGGTAATGCTCTGGACAACGATCACGGCGATGCCCAGTCCGATGGCCGTCTTGACGTTTTTGGAGACCGCCAAGAACGTGCACATGCCTAGGAAGAAGGTGAGCGCCAAGTTCTCGACGAACACGGCCTTCAAAAACAAACTGAGGTATTCTTCGAATAGCCCTGACATCGCTTAAGCCTCCTCAACCTGTTCGGGTTTCACGGAGCGAATGATCCAGATGATGACGCCAATGATGAAAAACGCACTTGGCGACAACAACATCAGCCCATTGGGGTTGTACCAGCCATCGGGGTTGGTGATGGGATTGAGCAGGGTAACGCCGAACAGTTTCCCGGAACCAAACAGTTCGCGGAAAAAGGCGACTGCCAACAAAATGAAGCTGTATCCCAGTCCATTCCCCACTCCATCCAAGAAGCTCATCTTCGGGTCATTCTTCATGGCAAAGCCTTCGGCGCGGCCCATCACGATGCAGTTGGTGATGATCAGTCCCACAAAGACGCTCAATCGTTTGCTGATGTCAAACAGAAAGGCCTTGAGGATCTGATCCACGAGAATCACCAGCGAGGCGATTACGACCATTTGTACGATGATGCGAATGCTGCTTGGAATGCGGTGCCGAATCAAACTGACCGACGCGCTGGCACAGCCGGTGACCGCGACCACCGCGATGCTCATGACCAGCGAGGTGGACATTTGAGTGGTCACAGCTAGTGCCGAACAAATTCCCAGGATCTGCAGTCCGATCGGATTGTTATCGAAGATCGGTTTCAGCAGGACTTCTTTAGCGGTTGGTGCTGCCATCGGAGGCTCCTTGCTGAGAGGCCAGTTTCTTGAGATAGGGACCGAAGCCGTCATCACTGAACCAGTATTTCAGCATGCTGTCGACTCCGCGACTGGTAATCGTGGCACCTGAGAGCCCGTCGACTTGGTACTTGGCCAAGTCACCGACGGGAGCTCCTTTCGCCACGCCTACCAAGATGTTTTCGTTTTTGACATCGGGGACCGCCACTCCCTCTTCCCAGATTTTTTTTCCAATCCACTTGGCCTTCCAAGCGGGGTTTTCAACCTCGCCGCCCAGCCCGGGTGTTTCCCCGTGTTCGTAGTAAGTCAATCCCTGGATGGTCCGCAAATCGCTGTCGATGGCTACATAGCCATAGAGCGTGGACCAAAGTCCCATCCCGTACACGGGCACGATAACCTGTTCCAACTGTTCGCCGTCTTGGACCAGGTAAACCCAAGTGCGTTTTTCGCGGCGCAACTGGCCGATGTCGTACGCGCTTTCAACTTCCTGGCTGCGCTCGAGATCCTTGGCGGCTTTGCGCGGGTCAAAGGCCTCATCGACTTCGCTCTCGGGCACGTATTCCCCGGTGTCGATGTCCAACAGCCTCGGTGTTACCCGCGACTGGAACAGTTCTTCAATCTCCTGGCCACTCAACTTGCGTGGTTCTTCGGACAGTCCGGCGGCCTCAATGATGTTCAACTGACGGTCAAGCAGCTTGTTGCGATCCTGCATGGGTTTCAGGATAACCGCCGCGCTGCTGACGAGCAGCGAGCACACCACGCACAGAATCATCGACACCATGAAGGTGTTGGCTATTGAGTCTCTAGGTGGCATAACGGGCAGCCCTCCGCTTTACGTTGGCTTGAACGACGAAGTAGTCGATGAGAGGCGCGAATACGTTGCCAAACAGAATGGCCAGCATGATGCCTTCGGGAAAGGCCGGGTTGATGGCACGGACCAGGATGGTCATGGCTCCAATCAGCCCCCCGTAGAACCATTTGCCGGTTTCCGTCATTGAAGCACTGACCGGGTCGGTGGCCATGAACACCGTTCCAAAAGCAAAGCCGCCAATGACAAAATGCCACCAAGGCGGAATGCCGAACATTGGATTTGTTTCACTACCGACAATGTAGAGCAACGACGAAAACGCCAAGCCGCCGATACACACGCCGGCCATAATCCGCCAGGAACCGATACCGGTGAAAATCAAGATGGCCGCTCCAATCAGGCAAGCCAACACGCTGGTCTCGCCCATTGATCCCGGGATGGTCCCCAAGAAGGAACTCCACCAACTGATCGATGACTCTGGACCGCCGGCCAACGAGACCGTTGTTTGAATGGACTGCAGCGACTCCATGGGGCTGTTGAAAACGGCCATGTCTGCCGGTTTCACCGCGGCCAGCTGTCCCAGGGCCGTGGCTCCCGAATAGCCGTCAACGCCGTTCTCGCCCGTAATCTTGGCGGCCGTCCACACCTGGTCACCGCTGATTTGACCGGCGTGGGCAAAGTACAGGAAGGCGCGTGCGGTCAGGGCCGGATTCAAAAAGTTCCTGCCGGTGCCGCCAAAGATCTCTTTGCCGATAACGACGCCGAACATAATTCCAATGGCGACTTGCCATAGCGGAATGTCTGGAGGCAGCGTCAGTGGAAACAGCAATCCGGTGACGAGGAAGCCTTCGTTGACCTCGTGTCCCCGAATGATGCTGAAGATGACCTCACAGGTCCCGCCAGCCGCCATGCACACGACGTACACGGGCACGAAGAACACGGCGCCGTAGAGCAGGTTGTCCAAGAAACTGCTGGGATCATGCCCGCGGCCCAGCATCTCGTGCACCGACTGGTGCCAGTCAAAAGCGGGTTCCAGGCCGGCGGCCGTCAGGGCATCGATGGTCAGATTGGCCTGATACCCGGTGTTCCACATGGCCATGAACACACATGGGATCAAGGCGACCACGACCATGCTCATCATCCGTTTAAGATCCAAAGAATCTCGCACGTGTGTTGATCCGCGGGCGACTTGGCCGGGCGTGTACAGAAAAGTGTCCGCCGCTTCATACAGCGGATACAGCTTTTCAAACTTGCCGCCCTTATCAAAAAGCGGATGCATTTTGTCGAGCGTGTTACGCAAGAACTTCATAGCGCTGGCTAACCTTCTTTTTCAATCCGTAGCAGATTGTCTCTCAAGATCTCCCCGTACTCATACTTTCCGGGGCAGACAAACGTACACAGCCCCAAATCTTCTTCGTCCAGTTCCAAGCAACCCAATTCTTGCGCGGATGCGGTGTCACGCGATATCAGCGACCGCAGCAGCGGCGTGGGCACCAAGTCCAATGGCATGACTCTTTCGTAGGTGCCGATGGGCACCATGGCCCGCTCGGATCCGCCCGTCGACGTCGATAGCGGGAACTTCTTGCCGCCTTGCCAGCCGGCCGCGAATGCGCGTGTGACCGAAAATTTATCGAATCCAGGCATTTGCCACCCCAAGAACTCACGCTCGTTGCCTTCGGGCAAGCAAGAGACTTGGAGATGAAAACGGCCTAGAAAACTGCAAGGCTCTTCCGCCGCGCGTCCGCACAATACCGAACCGGACACAATTCGGTGTTCACCATCGGTCAACTCGCCGTCGGTCAGTTCGGTCAGTGAGGCTCCCAGCTGCGTACGCAACAAACGTGGCTGCCTGACGCTGGGGCCGGCCAAGGAAACAATTCGGGTGGGATCCAGTTGGCCGGTCAGAAACAGCCGTCCAATCGCCAGCGTGTCTTGGTAATTGACGTACCAATTCACGCGGCCGATCGTGGCCGGCTTCATGAAATGCATGTGCGTCCCAGTGAGCCCAGCCGGGTGAGGGCCATCGAACTCGACAACACGCACCCGCGTCATCATTTCGCCGGGTACGCTTGAATTCGGGGGGCGGCATAGAAACACCTCTCCCTCGGTCAGACAGCTCAGCACCTCCAGTCCAGCACGGAAGTCGTTTTCCGATTCAGCCACAATCGGAGCCGGATCGGCAGCCAGCGGGTTGGTATCCATGGCGTTGACGAACATCGCCTGAGGTCCCGGAGCCTCGGGGGATGGAACTTTGCTGAAAGGTCGGCTGCGGAGGCTAGTCCACAGTCCGGACGTAGTCAGTTTTTCGACGATTTGTTCGCGGCTCAGCGAGGCGATTTGGCCGGCTTCGACGCTGCCGAAATCGCGGCTGACTTGATCCCCGTCTCGATCGATGATGAGCGAGAGAAACCGACGCTTGTCTCCTCGATTGATGGATTGCACCTGGCCCGTAGCCGGCGAAGTAAATACCACGCCAGCGGTCTTCTTGTCCGAGAACAAAGGTTGTCCTAGCTCGACCCGATCGCCCTCAGAAACCAGCAGCGTCGGGCGCATGCCGATGTAGTCGTCGGCAACGATCGCGACTTGACGAACCTCTTTGGTATCGACCTGAGAATCCGGTTCCCCTTCGATGGGAACGGTTAAACCTCGGGCGATCTCAAACCTTTCGACCATGGATCTACCTTCTCTCAGCCAGCTCGAGCGACGTTTAGACCAGCGGATCTGGTCTCGCCACCGATCAGAATTGCCAGGGCCGCGCCGTTGCCCCACCACACCCATGATCGACGGGCGGCAACCACCTTGTGAAATTTTTCACAAGCGGTTTGCGAAAATAGTCCCGCGACAAGTTTCTTGTAGCGGGACCGCTGCCCTAATATGACGATGACATCGCGATTTGGCAACGCCTGATGCCACTTTGGACCGGCTTTGGAGGGCAGGATATTGTCGTCGATGGGTGGGCGTGAACGTTGGCCCGTTTAGAGGTGACTAACAACCGATTCCAGGCCAGGTCACCGAGAACGGCGTGCTGCCGGCAGAGCGGCTTGGGTGGTGCCAAGTGGCGGCTATTCGTCCGCGTTCTCGCCTTCCGCTTCGCCGTCCTGGGCCGGATCCTGGCCGTCGGCGCCGCCACTCGCCCGCTGCTCTTCGGCCACGGCCTCGGGAAACTGAGCCGCGTAGACAGCCGCCGCTTCCTCCGCCGGTTTGGGCCAACCTA
>JANQOL010000241.1 GCA_028289675.1 Pirellulaceae bacterium | reverse complement strand
CCACGAGATCCATCGGTCGCGTAACACCAGCTTTGGTTTCGTTGGCGATCCCTGTGAAGACTGTCGAAAAATTGGCGTCTTCGGTGGTATTGGATGGGTTGTTCAGCACATTCCAGCTTGCTACCCGTATGGCTGCAAGTAATCTTCGCGACTCGAGTGATTCGAATCTAAGCGATCTCATCATTGACGGGAATCTGGATTTCACTCGCAGCATGTTTTGCGTGCCTTGGACTTCATGGGATAGGGCGGTTGCAAACGCAACATCGGCGAACAAGCCGAAACTTGTCCGCCGATCAGATGGATTTTTAGCGATGCGACTTGCAACTAGCGTCGTCGTCGCCGCGCGATCAGCAAAGCACTTGCCCCACCTAACAGCATCAGGGAGCTAGGTTCAGGAATGGCTGTTGCAGCCGTTACCGAGAACGAAGGCGACGGGAAAGCGCCCTTCGTGTAGACAGTCGCGCCGTTGCTGACCGAAGCAAAACTGTTTGCATCCAAGTTGAAGCTAACGATATCGCCGGCTACTAAGCTGCTGGTATCCATGGAAATGGACAGTACGGAGCCGGAGAGATTGGAAGTGACGCCAGCGGGAGCGACCGCATTGCCAAACAGGATCTGACCTCCCAGCCCGGCACTTTGATCCGTCAAGTTGAAACCACTGGCAATGCCAGTCAACGATGGCGGTACCTCAAATAAAGCTGTTCCAGTGCCGGTCGTCGTGCTTTGCACCGCGTATGTGAATGCGTTGATTGGTGCGCCTACGTCCGTCCCAATGCCGTTGATATCCAAGTTGAAGGATATCGTGGGCGTCCCTTCCAGAATCGTCGCGGGCAAGCCGTTGGTGTCTAGGACGATATCAGCTTTTGCAGCCGATGTGAGGCATGCGATCAAGCACGCCGTTAGAACCCATAGTCTTTTCATCATGTACCTTTCAAATGCGAAACGTGGTTTTTAGAGGTCAAAGGAAAATTCGAATTCATCAAAGTCTTCGAACGCCGCATCGACTGAGGAATCGTTGAGGTCTGCCCGTTCAGTTGCCAAGCTAGTTGGTGCGTCTTGCTGGCTACTTCCGTCTGCCGGCGCCGAAGTCGACCCAGGACTTGCCTCCGATATGTCCGGAGCAAATCCACCATCGGTGAACCACTGCCCGGACCCATCGGCGACCTCCGGCCCAGTGATTGGCGGTAGAGCCAGGATGCTAGCGGTGCTTCCGGCGCCAACGCCAATGTTGATCAAGAAGATCGGCGTATCAAAGAATCCGGTAAAGCTGCTCGAGACAATTCCAGCATCCACGCTATCGACGCGGCCGGATTTGTTGACGTCGGTTGCAAACGTCACCGCCTCGGTTGGGTCAAAGAAGCCGGTGAAGTTCGCACTTACTTCCCCAGCGTCTGCCGAGTCAATGCGTGCCCCCCCAGCGACAATGGCTCCCACTCCAACTTCGCCAATTGAATTGCCGAAGTAGAACGTGTCCGTCACTCCAACAATTGAACCGGGGCCGGTCGAAAGAACATTGATTTCCAGCCATTGATCTGTCGGGATGGTGTTGTCCGGCCACGTCAACGCAACGCGATCCGAGCCGCTGTCACCCGCCCCAGCTAGGACAGTGATCGTGGGCGCGGTGGTCAAGGCAGCCCAAGTGGACGGCGTGTTGTCATTTCCGGTCGCGAACTCAAAGTCAGCCGCTACTGGAACAGTGGATCCCAAGCCAGCAATGTCGACAAAAATACCGTTGATGCCCCGACTGTAACTGGTGTAGTTGGCGAATGTTGCCGCCGTACCAGTGCCAGGCAGATAGGCTGCCTTCGAAGTATCGATGGCGGCCGCATCTGCTGCGTCGACCAACGCTCCGTTTCCGTCATAGTTACTGTTGTTGTAGAAGATATGGCGTCCCGCGATTGTGCCACCAGTGGATGTCGTATTCGCCGCACCTGGCGTGGGAGCCTGGGCAACAAAGTTGTCGCCATCCACTCCGTTAGGTACTCGAGAGTTCGACTCGGTGTCGTCGTTGCCATTCTCGTCTTCATTAAACTGCGTCGTCTCTCCAAGACCGGTCAGCAGCCCAGTGTCGTCCCCATCGTTGGTGTCATAGACGATTGCGTCGCGAATATTGGTTGATGTCGCATCTGTTCCATTGGGGAACTGCGAGCCCTCACCTGTGTAAAGAGCTACTGCGTCGGCACCGTTTTGCAGCGAGTCGCCAGACGTGAAGGCAACTAGATCAACATTGGGAACCGTCGCACTACCAATCACAAAATATCCGTCCGCCGGGATGGACTGTCCGTCTAGGTCAATCGACCGATAGGATGTATTGCCCGACCCGTTGAACAGAACCAGGACCATTCCGTCAAGTGACGTGCCTCCGGGGCCGAACAACTCGATGAACTCGTCGTTGTCTGGCGAACCGGCATTCTGAGCGTCGACTTCATTGATCAAGACAGTCGCACTGCTCGCGTTCACACCAGTTCCGGTAATCGCGAAGTCATATGGGTTCTCGTCCGCGTCATCATTTGCGATTTCGATGGTCGCGTCACGAGCACCCGTTGCACTGGGATCGAAGAGGACTGAGAAAGACTCGGTGCCGTTAACAGGAACGACCACCGGCAAGGTGATCGATCCAGCATCCAGCGTAAAGTCGCCGGCCTCTGCGCCGCTGAACGTGATCGAAGTGATCGTTAGTGGAGCGGTGCCTTCGTTCTGGATGAAGTAGGTTTCCGTCGCGACACCCACCGATACATCGACCGAACCAAAGTCCGTGTTATCTGCCGTGCTGGGAGTCGTATCTCCATCCGGAATCGAAATAAAGTTGCTTTCGACGTCGATTTCCGGAACTGCCGCCGTGGCTGCGTTTCCAGCTAAGTCAAAATCGTAGGGATTCTCATCCGCATCATCATTTCCAATCTCGATCGTCGCGATCTTCGCACCAGTCGTTGTCGGATTGAAAGTGACATCGAAAGTTGTGCTGTTTCCAGCCGTCAGTGTGACTGGCAAGGTGATCCCCGAGACCGAGAAGTCGGCAGCGTCGACACCTATAAAACTGATCGTTGATACAGTCAGGTCGGCCGTTCCATTGTTCTCAATCGTGAACTGATTAGTGATGGGCACGCCGATCACGACATTTCCAAAGTCGGTTCCGTCAAAGGTACTAGGCGTCGTATCACCGTCGGCGATATTGTTGGTCATCCCCGTGACGTTGATCTCGGGTGTCGGGCTACTGTTCACCGCCCCTGGTGTTCCCAGGTCGGGACCACCGCCCAGGGTGGTTGTCGAACTCTGCCAGTTGGAACCGGTGTCGTTGTCCGTATCTTCGGTACCGCTTCCCAACAAGGTCGGCAAGAACTCCAGGGACGCCCCTGCGTCATCCGGAAAACTGGCGTCGTCGTAAACAACTCGGTCGATCTCGGTACCACCAATCGTGAGAATGATTTCGTCGGTACCGTTGCCGAGCGTGATTCCGCTGTACTGGTAGTCGACTGGGACTCCTCCATTGGTCGCCGAGTTCGAGTTGATACCCAGCACCGCGTAGCCCATTGCCGGCACTACTACCGACGATGCAATGCTGTGCGAGTCACTGCCTAGATCTGAAACGACCCAGCCTGCCAAATCGATTGCAGCACCGGTTGTGTTGTAGACCTCGAAGTATTCCCCATCTGTATCGCCGACAGCGGAGGGATTCTTCATGATCTCGTTGATAATGATATCTCCAGGGTTAAACATTGGAGCCGTATCGTTATCAAACAAGCTGACCGTTGCGGACGCTGTGCCAATCGTCGCTGATCCAGCAGTGACTGCGTCCAGCGTGATAATTACGTCTTCGGTACCTTCAAAGACGCCATCATCGATGGTCGTGAATTCGATTTCAGCAGTCAGGCTTCCGGCTGAAATCGTGACCGTGCCAGATGGTGCCGTGTAGTCGCCTGGGGAAGTGGCAGACCCCGTCAGCGTATAAGTCATCGTCGTGTCTGTTGCTGACACATCTGACAGACGCACGAGGAATCGTCCATTAATGGGTCCTTCCTCGTAGCCGTCAGCAGCGGGCTCAGCACTGACGGTGAGACTCGCACTGCTGGGAGCAACAAGTCCTGGGGATCCTTCGTCGGTATCAGCGAACGTATCCGTCGTACCCGCCGCTGGAGTGCCGGTTGGACTGGTTGGAACTGGATCTTGGGCGGGGCTCGCCGAAGTATCGGACTCGAGCCAATTGGTTCCAACGTTATTGTCAGCACTGAGGTTGGTCAGGTAGATGCTCGGACCGCCGGTATCTGCAGGCCAGTCTCCAGAGTCGTCGTAGTTAACTTCATCAATGACGGCGCCGCCGACGCCATCCAATAGTTGCAAGATTTCACTGGTTGCACTTGGACCGTTGGCCAAGCTTCCCCAGCCCACAGGAATCACAAGCGTACCTGCCGATACTCCCCATTCGGCGCGAAAACGAGCTTCGGCGTCAGCCGCGTCTGTCCCGGCGGCAATGTTCATGACGATTGCGACACCGCTAGCCGGCAACGAAGTCGCTGCGGGGATAGGAGACCAATCGCTAGTGTCTTCGTCGTCGAAAACCCAACCGCTGATGTCAACTGCTGCGCCTCCGGTGTTTACAATCTCAATCCACTCCGTGTCGGACTCGGCTCCGTCCGGGTTGTACATGATCTCACTGATGACCACTGGTGGCGTCGTACCCTCGTCATCGATGATGTCGACCGTCAGGTCAGGAACGGTAACGCCGTCGAAGTTGAGATCGCTGCTGGTCAGTGAAAACTGCAGGACGCCGCTGTGAGGTCCCTCTTCCGTAGCATCATCAACTGCATCGATATCAACGGAGATTGGTCCCATGAACGGTGCGGTAAAGGTAACACTCGTGCTACCCAAGCTGAGTTCTGCATCTGGGTTGGTGATGGTTACCGTTACATCAGCTGTGGGAGTATTGCCAACCAACGTCAGCAAGATCGAATCGCCGGCCCCACCTTCTTCGACGCTCGTATTGCCATAGGTTTCAACGACGACTAGGCCAGATATCAGCGAGTTCAGCGCATCCGGCGTATTGAGCGCGGTACCAGCTGCTGGAGGAGAACTGTATGGTCCACCAGGAAGCCCCTCACCGCCAAAATCGTTGCGCACCCATTCCGAAGAAGCCGTTGTGGCTGCCGTTGCATCAGGGATCCGCGAAGCGCCACCCGGACTGAAGCCGTTGCCGTCATTCAAAGTAGCGGCACTAAGCTCGACGAGGCCAAATGTCGGCTCTCCAGCATCGATGGCGGCGAGCCCGTCACGCACGGCCGTCCACGGAGCCGCCGTCAGACCACCGCTGGGCACCGGCGACTCATCAAAGTCAAAAATACCGTTGTCGTCCACATCCAGATCCAGGCCAACCGATCCGCTGAAACCTTCGACCAGCATGATCGCGGCATTCGAATCGAAGAAAGTGTCTGGAGGCAGCGTAAAGACGGAAGCAAAACCTGAACCGTCGGCAGAACCAACCAGTTCTGCGTTCTCGACAGCGCCAACACCATCACCATCAACGTCCAGCAAAAGAACGGTCAGCGCCCCTAGGTTTGCACTGGCCGTCGAGATGACCTCCACGTACTCATCGAGGTCGGGACCGGAGTGATTCACCACGAATTCGTTGATATAGGCAGGCGGCGCTGTCACATCGTTGTCACCGATGTTGGCCGTGATCGAGGAAGTGAAGCCGTCATAGCTGAAGTCCCCACTAGTCGACAGAATTGAGATGGAGCCACTGTGAATGGCTGCTTCAACCGTGCCATCGTCGACTGCACCAACGGTGACGGTCTGAGTTAGGCGATCGTTGAATGTCAGGGTGATCGCAGTTCCAGGACCGTTGCCAAGATCAAGTTGACCATTCGGCGTTAACACTACGTCAACTGGAGCCAACGGATTGCTGCTCAAACCGATCAAGACGGTATCGGTCATGCCATCCTCATTGACGTCCGTCTTGAATTGGCTCTGCGTGAGAATGAACATCGGCGAGGCTGCGATGTGACTGTTCGCCGCACCAGGTGTGTTCAAAGCCTCTCCGGCACTTGTTGTTCCGGTCGAACCGAAACTCGGCAAACCGTCACCCGCAGGATCGTTTCGAATCCAGTCTGCCGCAGAATCGGTGTCGGTGCCGCTGGGAATTCGAGAAGCCCCACCAGGTACATCGGGTACTCCGTCGTTGAACGCGGCCGCGTCAAGGATAGTCGTCGAATAGGGCACATCGCCCGAGTCTTCGATGCGAGCAAGATCGTCGATGATGTCGGACCAAGGCGTCGTATCAAACGTTCCGTCATCGTCTACGTCGAGATCGTCTCCCACCATCCCGGTAAATCCACGGACTAGCAGGATCGAAGAACTACCGTTTTCGAAAGTCCCTCCCGCTAGAACGGCTCCACCGGCCAGTTGAAAACCTGACGCGTCTGAAATCCCTAAATCAAAGTGAGCGTCAACGGTACCAATGCCAGCCCCTTCACTCTCAATCACGATGACATCGTATGTCGAGAGATCTTCGCTTGGGGCTCCAAAGATCTCGATAAACTCATCGACATCGGTGCCGGAGTGATCGACGACGAATTCGTTGATCACGGCTGAACTCAGCACCGAGTCATCGTCTTGGATCGTCCCCGTCGCGCTGCCCACGCTGATCAGTGCGCCGCCGGTTGGCGCTGAAAGATCAATGGTGAAATCCTCGTTGGACTCACCGACCAGATCGCCCACCACATCGATGGTTACCGTCTTGGTCGTCTCAGTCGGAGCGAAGGTGACTGTGTCGGTCAGCGTGCCTGAAAAATCTGAGGCATCGGTGTCTACGTCCACCTTGGTCCAGGTGACATCGGTGCTGCCAGATGTATCGCCAGAACGAGTGATCTCAAAGGTAAACGGAGTGGTGCCACCGTTTCCCTCTGGCTTGTCGGCCGAGATTGGAGAAATACTCAAGGAAGTGCCGCTGGCCGCTTGAATCGAAACATTGTCGATTCCAAGCTCGTCGCGACTTCCGCCACCTAACGAATCATCTGTGATCCATTGGACGTAAAGTGACCCGCCATCCGCCACAGTCGCCGCAATCGTGGCTGACCGCGGCTCCGTTACCCAACCGCTGGCGTCGCTTGCCTCAGGCGAAGTGAAATCTAGCGAGCCGACAGGCGTGTAGGTCGAATCATCGGTTGAAAACTGGAAATTTAGCGTGTTGCCGCGCTCTTGGTCATTCAAGCTCCAGATGTCGTAGGCGATATCCCAGTTGGCAATGGAGCCGCCCGAGGTGTTGTCAATTTTGAGAGTGATCGTTCCGGGGGTCATGTCCGATCCACCCGGCTGAAGGCCGAGAATGTCGTTGCCGCCTCCAGTATCGAATGCGTAGATGCCACCCCCGCTGACCCCACCGGTACTTGCGCCTCGTGCGAAATCACCTGTCGTGTGACTTCCACCAAAGGTACCAGCTCCGTCACTGAGCCCGACGACACGCCAGTCATCGGAGTCCAGTTGGCCAGCAACAGGCGCCGAATCAAAACCGTCGCCCGTGAAGGCCTCGAAGTCTTCACTGAATGGAGCCGCTGCCAAAACGCGGCGCGACTCAAGTTCTTCAACAATCACTCTGCGAACAAGTTGTCGTCCGAGTGATGAACGAGCCTTCTTTTTCGACAATGACAATCCAAAGAGCTTGCCAAGGGTTTGCATGATGTTCTCTGAAGCATTTCTGAAAGAGGTTGTTTGCCTACCGATAGTCACGACGGCAAGGATGATAACAATCGCGCAGGATTACTTTGTTCAGATTGCCTAAAACCAGTTTCGATTTATTGACTCTTAATATTCGCCTCAAAAATTTTTCTTTCTGGTGCATTTTGTTTCTAAAAAACGAACTACTCCCTTTTGGTGAGTTGCCGCCACACAAAAAAGCGGACGCGTTTGAAGAAACGATGAATTTAAGATGAAGAGCAAACATGTAGCGCTGTTGCTTATGAAGATTGCGTTAGTGGCTCATGCATCCGCTTGGAAGATTCGACGTGATGCGGTATGCACATCCGTCGGTGCCCGGCTTAGCATCAGCCAATGCGTGTCAAATCGCGGCGTGCGATTGCGATACAAGCAACGACAGCGCAGTTAGGTCACTGCCGGTGGACGTTGTAGCGCTTGATGGAGAGGGCCCCTCAATCACTTTCGTAACTGGGGCGTAGTAGCAAAAGAGCTGCTACTGCGAGCTGCAGCCAGAACGCTGGTTGCTTGAGAGCACGAATGAATAAATTCGAGCCGACCGCAGGTTACGTTGAAGCCCGCTGGAGCGCGTTCCGCCGCGAGCGGACCTCGTGCTTGTTGTCGAGATTCAGCGACGGTCGAATTCCCGGTCGCTCTACTGGGTAGCGGACGACGCGTCGGTCGGCTTGATCAAGGTGGCCAGGACAAGGGCGGCAACCAGCCAACTGAGCGCGTCGTAGCCAAAATGGAACATCGTCCAGGCCAGTGGATGTCGCCACCAAATCATGTTGCCGATGTCGGCCCACACGGCAACGAACAGGCCCAGGAAGAACACCGTGAAAACGCGCGTTGACCAGTCCCTTAGATTCAACTTGATCAACAGCACGCCCGCCAACAAAGATGTCACGAACATGTGCAACAACCCGCCGCCCATCATCAACGGCATGTTGGGTCCCGTCGTGTAATAATAGGCAAAGACCATCGGGATGTCTGTATCCGCTGGAGCTTGGCTGTAATCTGGATAGATATACAATCCCGAAGTCTTTAACGAGCTCGACATCTGCTGCGTCAGCTGTTCATCCTCCAGCACATTGGCCGGCTTGATGATCGGCATCAGGACGCCCCACCAGAGAAATCCGAAGAAGAAAAGAGCAATAGCACAAACGACTGCCGCCAACACTACGCGCATGGTTGCTTTCCAGATGAAGAGGGTTTTCTATGAAACTCAGCAGTCGTCTATTCTTGACCACCTCGTTGAGGTCCCATTCTAAGCCAACCGCCCCACGAGTGTGGGCGATTCAGAGTAGGATAAGGAGCCCAGCCACAGTCGCATTTTACGTTTGGTAGTTCCAGTTTTCGACGATGGTGAGCACCCAGGTACCTGAACCATCGAACTCATCCGCCGTGTCGACTACGCGGGAGCACGCGCGTCGATCACCGGCAGCTCCGCGCCAGTTCGGTGATGTAGTGTTCTTCCTGGTCATGGGCGGACTGTCCGCTAGTTTTGTCTTACTGATCGCCTTGTTGCTGCTGGCGGACCTGTGCTTTACTTCGCCGCAGGAGTTTTGGAATGCGCTGTGGAAACCGGAGATTCAGGCGGCTCTCCGCTTGACGTTGCTGACTTGCACGGCCGCCGCCATTTTGTCCTTGTGGGTCGCAACGCCACTGGGTTACCTGCTCTCCCGTTACCGTTTTCCTGGACGCGGCTTGATCGATACATTGGTGGATATTCCCATCGTGCTACCACCGCTGGTGCTCGGTCTGAGTCTGCTCATTTTGTTTCACCTGCCCATCTTTGGTTGGGAATTGGAAAGCTGGCTGGCCGAGGATTTGGAGTTTCCCGTGACCTACCGCTGGCCGGCGGTCGTGTTGGCTCAATTCGCCGTCGCCTGCGCGTTTGCCGTCCGGACGATGCGGGTGACTTTCGATCAAATTGATCCGCGCGCAGAGGATGTGGCTCGCACGTTGGGTTGCACCCGTGGTCAAGCCTTCTTGCTGGTTGCTTTGCCGCAGGCTTGGCGTGGCATGACGGCCGCCACCACCATCGCCTGGGCTCGAGCCCTTGGAGAATTCGGACCCATTCTGGTCTTTGCGGGGGCCACTCGTTTTCGAACGGAAGTTCTGTCCACGACGGTATTTCTGGAGTTGAGTGTCGGCCAGCTGGATGCGGCGGTGGCCGTGTCGTTGCTGATGGTGGTCATTGCCGTCGTCGTGCTGCTGATTTTACGCAGCCTGGGTATGGGGCTGTCATCGTGATCGAATGCCGCCACGCGACCGTCGAAATCAGTCCTGCACTGAAGCTGGCCGATCTATCGTTCCAGATTTCTACCGGTCAGTATGCGGTGCTGACCGGACGCACTGGAACCGGCAAGACATCGATTTTAGAGGCCATTTGCGGTTTGCGCGCGGTGCGGTCTGGATTCATTCGTCTGAATGGCGTGGACGTTACCGGTTGGGCACCCGGTGATCGGAATATTGGTTATGTACCCCAGGATCTGGGGCTGTTCCCCACAATGACCGTTGAAGATCATTTGCAATTCGCATTGACGCTGCGCGGTCGGCGCCGAACGATTGGGGACTTGGCCATGCATACCCGAGAGCTGGCTCGCGTGTTGGGTATCGAATCGCTAATGTCGCGGCGTGTGCGTGGATTGAGCGGCGGAGAAGCTCAGCGAGTCGCGCTGGGACGCGCCCTCTCTTTTCGTCCATCTGTATTGCTGCTGGATGAACCGTTGAGTGCACTCGACGAAACGACTCGGCGCGAAATGCGGCAGTTGCTGCAGACTGTCAAGGAAACTTCGGGTGCGACGATTCTGCATGTGACCCACAATCCGTC
>JANQOL010000240.1 GCA_028289675.1 Pirellulaceae bacterium | reverse complement strand
CCACCGTTGCGTTTCGTGGAAGTCGAACTTGCCAACTTGCCTCGGGCCCCGGTCTGGGGTTCGTTCTGCAGAAACCCCGCCACACTGGGATGCAACTGTTCCGCGTCGGGTGGCGTTCCCAGTTGCTCGACGGCGTCGCTGACTCCCAGCAGTACCGATTGCCGGACACCATCTCGAATCCACGAAAAGAAATTCAATCCGCTCATATCTTTGTTTCCCTACAAAAATGAAGCTCCTGCCGAGTAGCACAAGAACCTCTCCGAAAACCTCGCAGCGGCCAAGAGTGTCCGTCCTACCTTGAGGGCTTCAGATAGGTTCCAAGTACATCGCCATAACGCGATCGAACACTGTGTCCGCGAAGATCACCATCCCCGTGAAAGGGTGAACTGATCTGGGTGCGAACTGGAACAACGAATCCAAACTCCGCTTAGCCGGAGTTTTATCGAGGCCAAAGACTGGCGTCTAGCTCGAAAATATGCTAGCAAGAACAGACTGGGGTCCCCCAGTGCCTACCTGGTCGCCACTTCCTCGGTGACCACACGACCTACCCAATTCAATTTCGTGGCCGGATGCCGGTTGCTGTCACCAACGTGGCTACCGCGCGAACTCGCCCGGTGCGAAGAGCTGGGTCCTTCCAAACTTTCCACTCCAACAACGACTCGAGCTGAACATGGACCGCAGGAAATTTGTGCTGGCCAGCGCGGCCGTCTCCGCACTATCAACAACGGCTACCGCCGCAGAAGAAAAAGACGACGAGAAGACTCCAGTGCGCGTTGGAGTCATGGGCCTGAGCCGTGGTCGAGCGTTGGCCTCCGATCTGGCCTCGATTTCTGGTGTCGAGGTTGCCTATGCATGTGACGTGGATGCGCAGCGAGCGTCAGCCTGCGCACGAGACGTGGAGCGCAAAACGGGAACGAGTCCGGAGGTTACCGCTGATTTTCGGCAGATCCTGGATGATCCTCGCATCGACGCCCTGGTGTGCGCCGCGCCCAATCACTGGCATGGCCCAGCCACAATTATGGCGTGCAAAGCCGGCAAACACGTCTATGTGGAAAAACCTTGCAGTCACAATCCACAGGAGGGCGAATGGATGGTTGCTGCCGCCGAACGTTTCGGCCGCTGCGTCCAAATGGGCACTCAACGTCGCAGTGCGGCGGGAACGCAAACAGCCATCGAAAAACTGCATTCCGGAGCCATTGGCCAGGTTCATTTAGCTCGGTGTTATTACAACAACTTGCGGGGACCAATCCCGCATGCAAAGTCGGAGCAGCCTCCCGCTACACTCAATTATGAACTGTGGGAGGGACCGGCTCCCCATCAACCTTATCGCAGCAACGTCGTGCACTATAACTGGCACTGGTTCTGGCATTGGGGTGGCGGCGAACTGGCCAACAATGGAGTTCACGGATTGGACCTGTGCCGCTGGGGCCTAGATGTCCAATATCCGCTGCGGACGACCAGTTCTGGAGGTCGCTATTGGCACGACGACGCCCAGGAGACCCCCGACACGCAGTCGGTGTGCTATGAGTTCGCTGGAAACAAACAAATTACTTGGGATGCCCTATCTTGCAACAAACACCGTGTCAGTTTTTTCTGTGCGTTTTACGGCGACGAGGGCACGTTGGAATTGGACAGTGACGGACAGTTTCGCATCTATAATCGGAACAACGAACTGAGCGAAGAAGGCGAGCAATCGTCTGGAGGTCAGATCGAGCACTTGCGGAATTTCATCGACGCCATCCGCGCCGATGATCCCAGCCGTTTGAACCAGCCCATTTTGGAAGGGCACCGCAGTACGTTGCTATGCCACTTGGGCAACATCGCGCATCGTACGGGAACAACCGTTCATACGGACGAAAACAACGGACACCTGCTGCCCGGAGTCCATACTCAGGAACAGCAACGGCTCTGGCAACGCGAGTACGCGCCGGCCTGGAAGGCCGACGTCACACTCAGCTGATGTTTTTGGCTTCTGGAGGCGCCAGTTTTCTGCGATCGTGGCAGCTGATTCGTTGATGTCGCTGTCCGATCCGCGACTGGCACTCGAACCGATGGCCATGGCCTAGCGAGGTAGAGGTGGTTCGGTGCGGTGTGGACGGTAGTAACCGATCTTCTCCAAGGCCGCATAAACCTCTTCGAGCGTCTTCTCGCCGAAGTTGGAAATACTCAACAGGTCCTTGGGGGTGCTCTTTAGCAGATCACGAACCGTGAAGATACCCTTTTCTTCGAGACAGTTCGTTGTTCGAACGGTCAAGCCGATCTCCGCCGTGCTCAAATCCAACTGCTCACGTTTGATGCGGGCTTGCTCTTCTGCTTGACTGATTGGAATACGTGTGCGCGACATGCGTGGGAATCCCTCCTAACAAACGTCCTTGGCGTCGCCCGTTTCGGCTCGTTCCGAAACTTGGACCGCGAGAGTATAACGTTAGGTTGGAACATGTCCAACGCGACCGCTCTTGCTAGCAAAGCCAATCATGACCGCCACCACCGACCTCTTTGCCGGCTTGAACGAGTCCCAGGTGGCGGCCGTGCGGCACATCGAAGGCCCACTGTTGGTCTTGGCCGGGCCGGGCAGTGGAAAGACTCGAGTCATTACCCACCGCATTGCCCACATGATCGATTCGGGAATTGACCCGCGTCACATCTTGGCCCTGACGTTTACGAACAAAGTTGCTGGTGAGATGAAGGCGCGACTGGATCGGTTGGTCGGGCGTCACGACGTGTGGATGGGCACCTTCCATGGCTTCTGCGTTCGCTTGCTGCGGCAACATGCGCGGTTGGCCGGGCTGCCAGAGAATTTCAGCATCTACGACACCGCCGATGCCGAGTCGGCTTTGAAGACAGCCGTCCAAGAGTCCAAATTCGAACTGACTCACGTGTCCTTGGGAGCGCTGGCAAACCGCATCAGTTACTTCAAGAATCGCCTGGTTACCCCAGAGATTTTGGAAGCGGAAACACTGTCCAGCGCCGAGTACCACGTGGGACAGGTCTACCCGTACTATCAGCAACAACTGCTGAAGAACGGTGCTGTCGACTTCGACGACATTTTGATGCACACGGCCACCCTGTTGCGTTCGAATCCCGAGCTGCGCCAAGAGTTGGACAGCCGTTTGCGCTACGTGATGGTCGACGAGTATCAAGACACCAACTTGGCGCAGTACGTTATCGTGCGCCATCTATGTGTCGATCATCCCAATCTGGCCGCGACCGGCGACCCCGATCAGTCGATTTATGGTTGGCGTGGTGCCAACGTCAAGAACGTCACCTATCTCGAACGGGATTACCCAGAGCTGCGGCTCGTGAGGTTGGAAGACAATTACCGCAGCACACCGCAGATTTTGTCCGTCGCCGACCACCTGATTCAATTCAACGAGTATCGCAAACCCAAGCAGCTGGTCCCCTCACGCGCCGCCGGTGACGCGGTCCAGTTGCTCATCTATCCCACGGCCCGCGAGGAGGCGGAAGACGTCGCGAGTCAAATCGAGACGCTCGTCGCTCAGGGAGATCGGCGCTACAGCGATTTTGGCGTACTTTATCGCACCAACGCGCACTCGAGATTGGCCGAACAGGCACTGCTGCGCCGCCAGATTCCCTACCAACTGATTGGCGGCTTTCGGTTTTATCTGCGCAAAGAGATCAAAGATCTGGTGGCCTACTTGCTGCTGCTCAACAATCCGGACGATGACGTGGCTTTGCAGCGGGCGATCAACACACCGCCGCGTGGCATTGGCAAACAGACGTTGTCCAAGCTGCAAGACCAAGCCTCGCTGCGCCGGCAATCTCTGCTGGAAGCGTGCCGCTCATGCGTGGAACAAAATCTTCTCGGCAAACGAGCTATCGCTTCACTGCGATCGTTCTTGAAACTCTACGATCAACTGTCCACGCTGATCCATGGACCACTGGTCGATCTGCTGCAGACGACTATCGAACTGACCCAATACCGCGAATATCTGGTAAAGCAAAATGGATCCCAGACCGACGCGACCGACGTCATCACCAATTTGGACGAGTTGTTGGCCGAGGCCTACGAATTGGATCAGGTCGACGACGAAGAGCAGCCCGCCTTGGAGGCGTTCCTGGAGTTCGCGGCCCTACATGCAGACGTTGACCGGATGAACTCCGACCAGGACCAGGTGACGTTGATGACCTTGCACGCAGCCAAGGGCTTGGAATTCCCCTGGGTCTATGTGATGGCCGTCGAAGAAAACATCTTGCCGCACGCCCGCAGCAAAGATGATCCGCTGTCGCTGGAAGAAGAGCGGCGATTGCTGTTTGTAGGCATCACTCGAGCACAAGATCGCTTGCAACTGAGCTATGCCAAGAGCCGTGGATTCTCCGGACAAGGTTCCGGTGTGCCCAGTTCCTTCCTGATGGAACTGCCGCGGGAAGAACTGCACATCGTCGACAAGACCGAACATCTGGATGGTTATTTCAGCCCCGGTGACGACCCGCATTACGACAGTGACCTAGGTGGCTCAAGTAACTTTGGCAGTTCGAGCGGCGGCTTTGGCGACTGGGACGAGTTCGATCAAACGGCACAAGGCGAACAGGCCGACGAACTGTCTGGCGGGTTCGCAGACGACGAATGCCAGTTGCCCGCCGAAGAGATTCAAGCCAGATTGCGGCGGGCTGCTGCGGGCACCCGAGGGCTGCTACAGCGTGGATCGGACTTTCCTACCGAGGATGTCCCGCCCAGCTGGGCAGCTTTCCGACAAGGCACCGTCGTCCACCATGAAAAATTCGGCAGCGGCGAAATCGTGGCCGCGCAAGGCCAGGGGCAAAAACGCGCCGTCACGATTAACTTCTTCTCCGACAGCTCACGTCGCACGTTTCGCCTGTCTCACGTGTCTCTCATCATCGAAGCGCAGCCTTAGCCTTTACGCTGCAGCCGACGAACTATACTGAACATTTTTTCATAAGTATACTAATATACAGATCGGCGAGCATCGGCGATCCATGTAGCTCCACCCGAATTAGGGACTCGCTGGCGGCAACCAAGAAGCTCATTGAATGACACGTGGACTGACCAACCAACAGCAGCTGATTTATACCTTTATTCGCGACCAAATCGTCAGTCGCGGATACGGGCCCACGGTCCGCGAAATCGGCGAGCACATGAACATCAAATCTCCGAATGGGGTGATATGTCATCTACAGGCCCTCGAACGAAAGGGCG
The DNA here is from genome assembly GCA_028289675.1 of Pirellulaceae bacterium. Classification (GTDB taxonomy): domain Bacteria; phylum Planctomycetota; class Planctomycetia; order Pirellulales; family Pirellulaceae; genus Aureliella. The sequence continues at coordinate 1,309 of JANQOL010000240.1, read as the reverse complement.
TCATTTCACGGCAGGCCAACAAAAGCCGAGCCATCGAGTTGACCGAGCCCATCTCGCATTTGTTAGGCGCGAGTCTGCCGCAGGGCGGTGAGGTCAGCGGCGGCGCTTGCCGGTTGCATAGCGGCTCAGACGCTCGGGTCGACTTGGCCAGTTTTTGTGGGGCGGAGAGATTCGCCCTACGAGTTCGCGATGACTCGCTCCTGGAAGCCCACATTCTGAACGGGGATCAGATCGTAGTACAACCGCAGCCGACCGCGAGTAACGGGCAATTGGCGCTCGTGCGCACCGGAGACGCGGAAACCTGCCTGCGGTATTGGATCGCGGAAGGAGCGCACATTCGCCTTCAGCCCGTCCAACGCGGATTACCTCCCACCTTGGTCGAACATGCCGAGGTACTGGGGATCGTCACCGGTGTCCTGCGTGACTTGACTCTGGACAACATGGGCGATGCCCGTTAAGCCGCCTTGGCTTGTTGGGCCGCTTGTTGATTCAATTTGTTGTATAGCGTCTTGAGACTGATGCCCAATTCTTCCGCCGCTTCCTGCTTGTTGCCTTGATGCCGCGACACGGCTTGCTGAATCGCGTTGAGCTCCATTTCCTTCAAGGACATGGGGCCCATCGACCGCAGTTCCTTCCTCAGCCTTCGATCGGTGAACTGCTTGGGCAAATGTTCCCGTTGGATGGGCAACTGGTCGCACAAAATACACGCGTGCTCAATAACATTGGCTAACTCCCGCACATTGCCTGGCCAGACATGATTCACTAGTTCGTGCATGGCTTCTTCGCTGAACAGTTGATCGTCGGCCGCATCCGTTTGCCGAAATCGGCGGAACAGGTGCGTGGCCAGTTCGGGAATGTCAGTGGCTCGTTCGCGCAGCGCTGGCAGGTAGATTTCGAACGTGTTGATGCGGAACATCAGGTCTTCTCGGAATTCCCCTTGTTCCACCATGGATTCCAGATCACGATGCGTCGCACAAACGGCTCGCACGTCCACTTGGAACGGATCGTTGTCGCCCACACGCCGAATTTCGCCGCTCTCCAAAACGCGCAGCAGTTTGGCTTGCATGCCCAACGGCAACTCGCCGATTTCGTCCAGGAAGATTGTGCCTCCGTTAGCAACTTCGAACAGGCCTTGGCGATGGTTGTCCGCGCCCGTAAATGCCCCTTTGCGGTGTCCGAACAGTTCGCTTTCGATCAGGTTCTCAGGCAAGGCGCCGCAGTTGACGGCCACAAACGGCTGCTCGATCCGCGAACTATGTTCGTGCACACTGCGGGCCACCAGTTCTTTCCCCACGCCGGTCTCACCTCG
>JANQOL010000650.1 GCA_028289675.1 Pirellulaceae bacterium | reverse complement strand
TTGGAGGCTCTCCGTCAGCAGAGCTTGAAAATAGTCCTCTATCTGCTGCCGATAACTGGGCAAGAATCGCTCGACCATCTTGGACTGCATCTGCTTGCGAACTTGATCCGGCAAGTGCCCCCACACGCTGCGCTGCAAGGCGCGGGGATCTCCCAACTTTACAGCGGCTGACCTCGCCGGCCCGGTGCCGGTCGGCCCTCCCTGCAAAGACTCCGTCGACTGAGGTTCGCTGGCGGACTCAGTGTCTTTGGTGTTAGTCGTCGATGAGGTGACAGCAGACAAGGACTCGGATGAAGTCACCGATGAATTCGATGACGTTTGCGGTCGATTGGACTGGGAGCGGTTGGCCTGTTCAAGTTGATCGATGAAGTCGTCAAGCCGCTGGACGATGTCGCTTTGCAACTGTTGCGTGGATTGATGCGTGACACCTCGGTCCAAATACCCGGCGGCAATCAGCATGCTTTGACGAACGGCTTCCAAAGCATTCTCCGACGGCTGTCCCAAATCCTCACCACCGAGTCCAACATCTTCCGGACGAAGCTGCGGCACCGGTCCGGCGGATTTCGGACCCGTGGGCTCGCCGTCACTAGTCGTCGGATCGGCACTCCGCTGCGGGCCGGCTTTCGGAGGATCCAACAACTCAAGCAGCCCTTCGACCAACGGGGATGTTGCTGAGCGCCGCGAGCTATCGCTAGAATTCTGTTTTGTTCCACTCTGATTGTTGGCACTCAGTTCGCGCGGCGTGAGCAGGGCAACAACCATCCAACAGGCTGCTAACAGTAACCAGGATCGTATGCATCCGCGGTCGAATTCCAAACTCGGCATCGTTATCAGGCCTCCGGAGCCGTTGATTCAGCAGACAGTTCCTGCAACAGCGCTTGCAGTTGCTCGCCCAGAGCGCGTTGCTGATCGCGTAGCGATTCTAACTGTTGATGACGAAAGAGCGCTTCTTCGGGCAGTGCGTCTATCGCTTGTGTTCGCTCGTTAATGACTTGCTGCAACCCACGCAGAAGTTTCAAGCTAGCAATTGGCGGCACTAGCCTGGCATTCGCCGGATCTTCTGATTCCGATGACGCGTCCTCAGGATCGGACTGGTCAGAACTGTCATCGCCGGATTCCCGATCGCCGTCAAGCGCCTTCTGGGCCAGCTGCAGTGTTTCCAACGCCTGGTTAGCAGCTTGCATTGCTTCCGGTTCGATGCGCATCCGCTGAACCGCGGCCAGACCGCGAGACATTTCTGATTCGGCCTGCTGCAGAGCCCAGTAGAACGCCGGCAGCTGACTTGTCTGCTCCAACACGTCACGCAGTTCTTGTCGCGCCTTTTCTTGCTGGGCACCGATCTGCGCAGCGAGCTCTGCCGGTCGCTCTACGTCCGCAATCGCCAAATCTTCGGCCAGATCCCGCAACCGGTTCATGACTCCGGCTTGAGCGCTCACCAAAGATTGCAGTGCTGGTGCCAACTGGAAGATCTGCTGTTGGCGAGCTTCACGTTCTAGCTGTTGCAGGCGGTCCTGCAATTGAGCGGCCGTTTCCGCCAGTTGGTCGGCAGCCTGCGAGGCGGCCGTTTTGGCAACCTCTGCTGCCGCGTCTTGCAGCGCCTGTTCAGCGACCTGTTGAGCTTGAGCGGCTTGAGCAAGTTCTTGGGCGGTAGTCCCATCGCCGGCCGCTCCCAGTTGTTGTGACTGACCTTCCGCACGCTGCCGTAGATCCGCTTGCCGTTCTGCCATTCGCCTTAGTTCGCTAGCGTTCGCGCTGGTTTCCAATTCTTGGGCGAGCTGCTGTTGTTCTTTGGCGAGACTTTCGACAGCTTGGCTGACCGCTCGCAAAGCCGCAGCCCGTTCGGTCAATCCGCGCCCCAGTGATCCTGGCAGCCCCATTCCACGCAGAGCGGCCTGCAAGTCCTCAACAGCGCGATTCTGCAGCTCAGCCGCTTCACCTAGATTCCGCGACCCGATCGCTTCAGCGGCTTGCCGCATGGCTGCCCCCACACCACGGTTGACAATTTCATTCGCGGCCACTGTCACCGAAGGATCCGCCGCCGTTTGCTCGTCTGACAACTTGGCGGCCTGTGCGATCAATTGATCCAGCTGCCTCGCCAGTCCCTGTTGATCCGCGCTCAGCTCAATGGCTCGCGCTTGCGTGTCCACTCGATCCGCGTTGGCGATGCGTTGGACTTGCAACTCGCCAGTATCTCGCTCGAGTTGTTGTTGCTGCGCCAAAGTCTGCAGCAACTGCTGTTGAATCTGGCGGGCCGTTTCGCCACGCGACAATTGCCTCATCACCAATCTTAACTGTGCAAGCAAAGCGGATTGCGCAGCCACTGAATCGTCGATGGCGGCCCGCGTGTCCTGATCCACTGGAGCACCGAAATTTTCATCTTCTGAGGTTGCTTCCGACCGCTCGTTGTTACCTTTCAATCGCGCCGAGGACGTTTCGAAGGCCGAGCGTGTGGCACCTAGCGCCGACGGCAAAGTCGACCGCGAGATGTTGAGCAGTTCATCTTGAATTCTGGCCAGTTCACGCGCTGGTTCGGAGGCTTGAAGATCGTTGCTTTCAAACCACTTCCGCAACAAGTCCACGTCCGCAGTAACGCTTGCCGGCCCATCGGTCAGCTGATTAGCGATGGAGCGTTGAATCTTGGCCGCTCCGGAAAACGAGTCCACGGTTTGCCGAGTCAAGGTCTGGGTTTGACCGACGATGTCGGAAGCCCGCGTAGTCAGCTGCAAATTGCGACTCTGTGAATTCTCCAGTTCACGTATGCGTTCCAACAGCTGCCGTTGCCTGGCTCCCACGGAGGCTATCAGAGCATCCGGATTCTGCACCACAAAAACTTGTGGCTGACTGCGCCCAACTTGCCCGGCCACATCGGTGGCTTCAAGCCAAATGGTGATTTCTTGAGGCGCTTTGGTATCCAAAGCTTGCGCAAAACTCCACAATTCCTTGACCGCCATCTCTCGTGGATGGACATCCGGATCTTCGGCGGACCAGAGTGGTTGACGAACGGTTCGAGGAGACGGGTCAGCCGGGCTGGGATTGGTCGGGTCGGTCCGGTCCAAACCATTTTGCTGATCGAGTTGCGATATCTGAGAAACCGTCAGCCTGCCGCTGGCCGCCCAGGCGGTGACGCTCGCCAGTCCCAAATCGTCTGTTGCTTGTCCATGAACGTCCACCTGGGCGCGAACGGCCAGTTCGCGGATCGCCGGTTCGCGCAACGTGACGCTAGGTGGCGAATCGGGTACGACGGTGATCGACCACAAATCGGGCAGCCGGATCCGCACGTCATCCGCCGATGTGACTTCCATCTGCCAGCTGATTGAATGCTGTGCGTTCCAACCTTCCGCACCACTATCAAAATCTTGCCCGCCAGCGCGCAACTCGACTTGCCAATCTGATGGACTGATGTCCTTGGATCCGCGCTCATCGGTTCCCAAAACTTGATGTAACCTGAGCCCAGCAACAGGCTCGGCCAGACGCCCTTGCCATCGCAGCTGGCTCCCGGCAATGACTTGCAGCCGCTTGCCAACGATTTGTTGAGGAGGTTGGTGCAGGTATTCGGGGGGCTGAATATGGAAGACATGCTGCTCAACGCTGGGTGGCCGGACAACATCGATCCGATGCCATTCCATTTGGTCGTCGTCACCGCCAACAGCGCGAACTTCGATTGCCTGCTCCACCATCGGCAGATTTGCCAAGGCAACGTCACTGATGATCCGCGTGGCAATCTGTTGCTCGCGAGCTTCGGAATCCAACGCGTCCCGCACCAACAACTGCACCTCGCGAGGAAGCGGTGGCTGACGGTCCCTGATTTCGACTTGCAAGCTAGACCCCAAGGCCACCGCCGTCGGCGGATCGACCAGCTGCAGTTCGTCGGAACGTGGCCAAGGCAAGTTGGACCAGGGCAACATCAGTCGCCGTAACCCGATGGACGCGCTGCTTGGCCACAGGGCGATTCCAATGACGAGCACGCACACGACACCCACCAAGCACACCACAGAATTCCACCAGGGGCGTGTGTTCAAATGCGCTGGCCAGTCCAGAGGCGCTCGCGTTCTCGTCAGCTGCCGTACGGCCATGTCACGCATTTTCGAGCTGCCGTACAAAGTGTGGCCAGGCGGTAGTTCGACCAACTCCAACGCCGTCGACAACTGCTCCCCGGAATCGGGACGCTGGCGTTCCATCCACTGCGCCACCTGGACCCGCGTTGGATTGAACTTCCAGGCAGGAGCCAGCCACCGGTAAGCGGTCCAGGCACCCGCCAACAGCCAAGTCCCGGCAAACAGAAGCCGCAGTCCCGTTTCCTCCCGCCGCAAGCAAGCGTCGATGACAACCAGCAACACGAGACAACCGATCAGGCAAGTCAGCCACAACAAGCTGGCTCGCCAACGGACAAGTCGTTGAGCGCGAGTTGCCAGCTGACTCGGCCCTTTCAAGATGTCTGGGCCTGCCGACTCGATGGATGAAAGCGGGTGCGTACTCAAACTGATTAGCTAGCGGGATAAAGTTGCCAAACGACCGGTGACACGAAGCGAGCGGCACACGGCATTCTCGTATCAACTCGGTTGTCCGGCTGGTAGAACGTCTAGCGCCTTAGAAGATCCGGCTCGCACGTTCATTCTAGCGCAGGCAGGCCAAAAAAACCAAGCACGAAACCCGGCGACCCGGTGCAAGCCAGAAGTAACCCCGCATCATTCCGGAAACCGTGAGCCGCATCCGGTGGCGATTATCGGGCCGAACGACGGTTTCAGCAAATACGGGCCCGCAGCTAGCGCGCCGTCGGCTCAGTTGACGCTCTGAAGCGAATTTCGGGTTGCACCAAAATACAAGAGCCTCTAGCGAACGCGTCGAATCATTAGCAATCGCATTTCAATGCCGGCTTCACCTTTCGGATCGATGGCGGTGAGCTTCAAATCACCCGTGCCGGCGGGCAAGTGGATCTTGCCCAACAGAACTGGTCTGAAGTCCTTCATCGGAGATTGAGTCTTGCGCGGCACCCGATCGTGCTCTGGGCCAACCGCTGGCGGGTCATTGGCTTGGCGGATCTTGGCAGAGATGCGCTGCTCGCCGAACGACAGTTCGACCTGCGTCCCCACACTGGAGCTTGGACACGCATAGTGCATTTCGACTTCGAAATTCCCGGCTTCCAATACTTCGATCGGCCACACAATCGCGTCCTCGGTCGACTTCCAATTCGTGAAGTACGAACAATTCGGCGCCTTGGCGCTACGCTGGATGCCACCACTGGCGGTGGCGTCGCGCGCCGGCAGCTGCGTCAACGGAAAGTCTGGGTGACCTACTGAAAACGGGCGCGGATCGGGACCCAAGTTGGGATCCATCTCGGATCGCCATTGTTCGACAAACAAGGTCAGCTGGTGAGCCACCTCAGGAAACTGGTCGCTTACATCTTCTGACTGCCCTGGATCCAACACCATGTCGTACAGCTGGCCGTTGTGATCCAATCGATGGTGCTGGGTACGGACACTGATCTTGCCATTCCAGTGCGAGAACAGCATCCGTCCAGGAATGGACGCGGCGGCTCCGGTTAACATGGGTGCCAAACTAACGCCGTCCAGTTCTTGGTCTCCCAAGATGGGCACGCCCGCCAAATCGGCCAACGTGGGCAACAGATCGATGGCGCCACTGATCTGAGTAATCAAGCGACCTTCGCGAATGGTGCCTGGCCAAGAGATGAACAGCGGCGAACGCACACCACCTTCATCGGTGGAGCCCTTCTTTCCCTTCATACCGCCGTTCCAGCGGTAGCTATTCGGTCCGTTGTCACAGAAAAACACCACGATGGTCTCGCGGGCCAATTCCAATTCATCCAACTTGGCTAAGACGCGACCAACGTTGTCGTCGATGCACTCGACCATCGCGAGCGCGGCACGTGTAAAATCAGGATCCTCCTTCTGATCCTCGCGTGCTTGCATACCCAGTGGTTTGTCTCGCTGCCGCTCCCAATATTGGTCGGGTACTTGCATCGGAGCGTGAGGTGTGGGCAGGGCCAGGTAGAGGAAAAAATTGTTTGTGGCGTTGGCCTCGATGAATTCGAGCGCTTCATTGGTGAAGTCTTCAACTAGATAGCCATCGCCTTGAACCAACTCGCCACGGCGTTCCAGTTGAGGTGAAAAGTAGTCGCCCCAGTGCCCGGAACAGTAGCCATAAAAATCGTCAAATCCACGGGCCAGCGGATGGTACGGGTACTGCATCCCGTTGTGCCATTTGCCGAAGGCCGCGGTCTGGTAACCGGCCGCTTTGAAAACTTGCGCGATAGTGCGCTCCTCCGGATTGAGCCGTTCGCCACCCGAAGTCACGCCTCGCACGCCACCCCGAGGGTGATAGCGGCCAGTGAGGAACTCGGCGCGCACACAGGGCACACGTAGAAGCGGTCGAAGCGCGCCCCCAGCTTTGCCAGAGAATCCAATCGCGGCGTGGATAGATTTGTGTTCCCGTTGCAGCTCAGATCTCCCCAGCCTTGATCGTCCGTCAGGATGACAACGACGTTCGGACGTTCCGCAGCCTGAGCTCCGCCTGCCAATGGCCCCAGACTGGGCCCACCCCAGCCCGTTAGCCAGAGACAGATGACCGCCATCGTGATGGATCGAGCCAAGATGGTCGTTCGTGAAAATACGGTTATTCGACCCAATTCAATGGTGCAAAATTTAGGGCCGCGGCCCAACGTGGCGCTAGAGTCACAGAAAGACATGGCGGTTTTGCTTCAAAATCAATTGCGGTGAAATCCGGTTTTGCCTGCGGCGGCAATGACACTTTGTCATTCCACGACTATACGCTTTGCGCACGCATCGCTGTGTCTCGCTGGCAACCCTCCAGTTAACTTGAGTAACGCTCCAAGTAACTACCTAACTTGTGCTTTTTAGCGGTATTCTCGCTGGTCATGTAACGGATCTTGCCGAATATAGGGCGTTCCGGCCCCCAGGCTCGGTCATAGCGGCCCAAGACCCAAAAAATACCGCTGTAGGAATTGGGGTCCCGACCGTCCAAAGCGTACTTGTTGTTCAGGTGGATCATGATGTCCAGAGCCTGCTGCGGCGAGTTGGTCCAGTGCAGGATCTTCTTGCCCCACAACATACGTAAGTAATTGTGAATTCGGCCTTCGCGCACCAGTTGCCGCTGTGCAGCGTTCCAGATGTCATCGTGGGTTTGAGCGTTTTCGAACTGTTCCAAATCGTAAAGGTACTCGCGCGGATCTTCGGCATGCTCGCGCATGGTCGTCTGCGTCCACTCGGGCAGCGAATCCAATTGTTGGTAGCCCGGTTCGCGCCAGCACATGTTGAAGCCGATTTCGCGCCACACGCACAGCTGATCCAGGAAGGCTTCTGTATTCTCGTCGACACCCCAGAACCCGTTTGCCTTGCCATTGACCGGGCCGATTCGAGAAGGATTCCAGCCGGCGCGCTGCATCAAACTTAGAAACACCTGCTGCGGACTAATGTGCCCAAAGTGCAGATGGGGTGACAGTTCACTCGAACCGTACTCGTCCGGTTCGTTGCGATCTTCGGCATAGCAGTCCAAGCGCCGATCGACAAAGCGCTTAAGCAACTCCCCGGCTTCGACCGGACCACCTGCGGCAGCTCCACCGGTCACTTGGTGATCGATGGGCAAGTGAGCCAACCCACCGGGGCTCAACAGTGAATCCAAATCGGCCGCCGGCCACCGCTTCCGCACCGCTGCCGGCAGCTCGTCCAGTACCGGCAAACTCCTGGTTCGACGTCGGTCCAGAGGCTGTGGATCCGGCAGTTGCTCCAAGTGCGCTGGCAGTTCCTTCTGCATCCACCGCCGATACGAGTGAGCCACGGTAAACGTTCGGTCGGGCACGGCCAGCGGCATGAGGCAGTTGGAATCAACCACTTCCAGTCGGCTGGGCAGACGAGGAGCGATGGCGGCGATCATGCGCGGGTGAAAGAAACACGGATAGTCGTCCGTCACCGTTACGCATGCGTCCTGGGCCAATTGGGCGACCAACCCCGATCCTTGTCCGTGCGCTGGTTCGACATACGGGTAGTACAACACATCGGCCTGCTCGCACGCCCGTTGGTTGTCTCGCATGCCTTGAATAATAAACCTGTGAAAGCGTTCGCTGGCCCAGGCATAACGCGAGCGCAAGGCCTCCAGAATCAGCAATGGCCGCTGCAGCCTCAGGGCCAGATCCCGGGCGTGTTGGAGCGCGAAATTGGAGTGGGTTCGTCTGAAGGCCGTCATCCAGTACAGCACCCAAGATCGCTCGGTCTCCACCGGACGATCATTGGCGGCGCGAATTCGGACTGTCGGTACTTCACTTTCCATGGGGTGGTCCGTCCTAGGAGGCCAATGCACAAGCGTCGGTTATACTAACCGCCCTCTTGCAAATCCGCTGCTCGTCCCTTCACCGCATGCCATCACGCAGAAAAAGACGGCCGAACTGGCCCTATCGTTTAGCCTGGCTGGCGTCGCTGGGCACGGTCGTATTGTATCTGGTCGTCCAAACCTGGTTGGCTGCGATGGCCTTTGGCGAGCGCGCCCACGGCATGCATTGGGAAGTGGGAATTGTTGCCGCTTGCCTGCACACGACAGTGGCATTGATGTTTGTTGGCGTGGGTGCTTCGCTCGGCAGCTTCTTGAACGTGGTCGCCTACCGTTTGCCGCTGGGCCGGTACATCGGTGGGCATTCTGCTTGCCCTTACTGCCAAACTCCCATCGAAGGAATTGACAATGTGCCGGTATTCGCATGGCTCAAACTCCGCGGCCGCTGCCGAACTTGCCGGCTGCCGATTTCCATCCAGTACCCTTTGGTTGAGCTGACAACGGCGGTCATCTTCCTTTTGATCTTCCTTTCAGAATTCGCAACCAGCGGGGCCAATCTGCCCAACGTTGCCCTAATTCCCAAACCGGAAGGTCTGACGCGCGTGTCCGTAACACCCACGCTGGTACTACGGATCGTGACCTATCTCGCCGCATTAAGTGGCTTGGTAGCCGCCGCTCTGATTGCCGTCCGAGGCAAGACGGTTCCGATGAAACTGTATCTGTGGTCGTTGCTACCCTGGTGCGTCGCTTGCGCGGCTCAGCCGAAGACAGTCGTCGTGCCGTGGCGTGAGGCGCAGCTGACCGGCGTAGTGGACACTCGCCTGGACTGTTTAGCGACACTGATTTGCGGGGCTGTCGCCGGGCTGTTGGTCGCGCGCTGCATCGCGCCGATCCTTTATCCGAATTTTGACCGGAGCCTGCTCAGCTCCGATCGCGGCAGCGTGTCCGCCAGGCAGACCATGGGCGCGATGGCGCTGGTGGGCTGCCTGTTGGGATGGCAAGCGGCCGTGCCGTTTGGTTGGGTTCTGCTAGTCAGCGGATGCTTGGCCGTGATTTGCTGCCGCACCTACCGTCATACTTTGTCATTGAGCGACGCAACCGTATGGATGTGGTTGGGATTGGTGGTGTTTCGGATCGGCTGGCAGCACTGGTCAGCTTTCAGCATGTTTCCGGAGAGCTGGCCTTCCGTGCTTCACCACGTGCTAGGCGCCTTGTTGCTGGCTCCTCTGGCCACGGTCTTCCGCCATCTGGCAGTTGGAAACCCAAGTTCAACCAATGCGGTTCGCGGAAATGAAGTCGACGACGAGGATGATGCGGTTCGCAACGAAGACATAGGTATCGAATGAGCGCGAACTCAACCGGATCGATGCTTCTGCGGCGGCCCCAAAGGAGGCCAAAGATACTCCACCCGGCTGATCGATGAGATCATTGTTGAACGGCGGAATCAGCCCAGGGTTGGGTAGCCGCTTGATCGCTTGCACGAAATCTTCAAGGTCGGGACCAACCAGGCTCCCGAATTCTCTGATCGTCAAATTCCTTCGACTTTTCCCGGTTTTGCGGTTGAGAAACTGGCTGACGAACCGCCTCTGGCGATCATTTTGCCGATCAATGTCGATGGCGTTGTGGACTCCGTCCTACTATACTCAGGGTCCCTCCTGGACCGGCCGATATGCAGCCAGTCCACCTCCCTCCCGACAATCCTACCGCTCACTTCACCGGACCATCCGGTGAATTCCTAGTGCCCACGAAGTGCGGCCAAAGAGAAAATCGCCTTATGAGCATCGGTACCATTCCGGCGGGCTCCCCGCCAACTGTCCGCCTGTCAAACCGTGCTGCCAAGCGTTCCCGAGCCTGGCTGAAATGGTCCGCCGCCATCGGTCTACTGGCCGTTGTCGCATGGTTGGGCTGGTCCTTTTTGAATGACAAAACCGGTGGTGGTCACGCCAACGAAGACCTGTTGACCTATCGGGTCCACCCCATGGACCTGCCCATCACCGTCATCGAGCGCGGCAATCTTGAGAGCCAAATCAATCGCCAAGTCATGTGTGAAGTCGACGATTTCCGCAGCGACGGCGTGCATGGCACGCCGATCGTCTGGGTCATTCCCAATGGTTCTTCGGTCTCGGAAGGTGACTTGATCTGCGAATTGGATTCAACGGCGGTCCAGTCGGAGCTGGACGAGCAAATCTTGGATACCGAAGAAGCTCGCAGTGCGTTCATTCAAGCTCAAGCCAATCTTGAGAATCAAGAAATCGTCAACCAAACCGCGGAAGACAAAGCCGAACTGGATGTTGCCTTGGCGGACTTGGAACTGGCCATGTTCAACGACGAACAGAAAGGTTCTTACCAACTGGAGTTTGAGGCCATCCAGCGTCAAATTGACGACTTGAACAACGAAATTCTGGCCGCCGAAATGAACTTGAAACTGCGACGCAATGAGAAGGTCGGAATCGAGAGCCTGTTCAAGTTGGGCTATGCGGGCAAGAGTGAGATGGATCGCTCGGTCCTCAGCTACTTGCAAGCCGAAGGTGATTACGCGGCCAAACTCAACAAGTTGCAAACGCAGATTGCTTCCCGCGAGAAGCTGATTGCCTTCGATAAAAAGATGCAATCTATGGAGTTGGAAGGCCGGTTGCGAACCAGCCGTCAAAACTTGAAACAAGTACTGGTCACCAACAAGGCCAAGATGGCACAAATGCAAGGTATTCTGACCAGCCGTACCGAACAGCTCAAGAAGGAAGAAGAACGGCTCGAACGATATCGCACTCAATACGCCAAGTGCAAAATCTACGCACCACAAGACGGCATGGTAGCCTACGCGCCGCCCATTTCGTCACGTGACTCAGAGATTGCCGAAGGCGTGCCCGTACGACCGCGGCAACACATTTTGTCCATTCCCAACTTGCGTTCCATGCAAGTGCAAACCAGCGTGCATGAATCGGTACTGGATCGGATTCAACCCGGATTGGAAGTCATGGTCACCGTAGACGCTTTTCCGGATCGCCAATACCGCGGCACGGTCAAATCGGTGGCCGTGTTGCCCGAGCGCAGCTATTACTCGGACACCAAGTCATACAAGACCTCGGTCACGATTGACGAAGAAGTCTACCAGCTGAAACCCGGTATGACTGCGATTTGCGAAATCAATGTCAACCGTTATTCCGATGTCAACGCGATTCCCATTCAAGCCGTTGTGCAGCGGCAGGGCGCCAACTGGGTATATGTCGAACAAGATGGGCAGCTCGAAAAGCGGCAAGTTTCGGTCGGACCTAGCAACGACCAGTACGTGGTCATTGACCAGGGGATCCAGGCTGGGGAGTTCGTCGTGCTGAATCCTGGATCGATTCAATCCGAACCATCCAGTGCACCTGAACCAGAAATCGAATCGCTCGGTGACACCCAACAGGCAGAAAATCTTGTCGCGACGACCGAGCAACCGTCGGCCATCAACTAAGAGCCTACCGTGTGGATTGCCACGTTTCGACTTGCCATACGAAACCTGCTGCTGCATAAACTCCGCAGCTTTCTAACAGTACTTGGCACAATCTTGGGGGTGGCTTCGGTCATCGCCATGTTGAGCGTCGGCGAAGGATCCAAGCAAGCTGCCGTTGAGCAAATCAGGAAGCTGGGCGCTACCAACGTCATGGTCCGCAGCGTTCGACCCGGCTCCGGTCAAGGCGGCGAAGGCGACTCCAGCAGCACATCGGGCTCGTCATCTTCGCGGTCTTCCGTACTGTCCTACGGGCTGAAGCACGAGGATCTACGAGTGCTGGAGGGTCTGCTGGACCATCGGCCTCAAAGTGACGTTGCCGGAGAAAAACAGCACCTGGTCAAACACGTGGTGCCCATCTCCTTGCTGCGAAAAAACGCGCAACATGGAAGCCATCGCATTGAAAATTCGCGCGTCCTGGGCACCACTCCAGAGCTGCAGCAAGTCAAACGACTGGCGGTAGCGCGTGGGCGTTTCATTCATCAGGATGACATTCGCGACTTCAACAACGTGGTCGTGCTCAGCGAAGGAGCCGCTCGACGGCTGTTCCATTTTGAGGATCCATTGGGCCAACCCGTGCTGCTGGGCAAAGGCGCTTACCGCGTGATTGGCATCCTGGCCCGGCAAGGCTCCGGCAATGCCCGCGCGGGCCAGATCGGAGCCGATGATCTGAACGAAGACCTCTACATTCCGATCTCTTCGGCTCGCAGTCGTTTCGGTGAATTGCAGCGAATCGTGAGCGCTGGCAGCAGAACGTACGAGCGTAATCAGCTCAGTGAAATCGCCATTGCAGTGTATTCCGAGCAGGTCGTTCCTCAAACGGCCGAGATGGTTCGTACACTGCTGAAGACCAAGCATAAGGATGACCAAGAATACGAGGTTGTCGTGCCGCTGGAACTACTGCATCAGGCGGAACACGAGAAACAGATCTGGAACATTGTGCTGGGATCGATTGCCGGAATCAGCCTACTAGTCGGCGGCATCGGCATCATGAACATCATGCTGGCCACCGTCACCGAACGGACGCGCGAGATCGGCATCCGGCGGGCAATTGGCGCCAAACGCTCGGATATCATCCGCCAATTCTTGGTGGAAACCGTGGTATTGAGCACGACTGGCGGACTCATCGGGATCCTAGCCGGCGTGTCCATCCCTTGGCTCGTGACACGCTTGGCGGGAATTCCGACGCTGACCAGCATGTGGAGCATCGCAGTCGCCTTTGGCATCTCCGTGCTAACTGGCATTGTCTTTGGAGTCTACCCCGCTCGCAAAGCCGCTCGCATGAACCCCATTGAAGCCCTGCGTCATCAGTAGCCGATCCATCTGTAGATCCCGAGCGTCAGCTCGAGCCCCTTGCTGGAGTCCAGGCTTTAGAGCTGGTCCAGCTTAGGCGTTTGCAATGCTTGCAAAAAAATGGCCTCGCAGGACTGGGAGATTC
>JANQOL010000227.1 GCA_028289675.1 Pirellulaceae bacterium | reverse complement strand
TGGCGGATTGGTTGGGTTTGCGGCAACGCGACGCTGGTGCGGGCCTTCGCGGACGTGAAAGACAATTGTGACAGCGGTCAGTTTCCAGCGATTCAGGAGGCGGCTGCGGCCGCCTTGGACGACGATTCGATCGCTGACGGGGTGCGTGAGAAGTACCGACGGCGTGCACGAAAGCTAGTCGACATGCTCCAGTCATGCGGCATGGTTTGCAGCATGCCTGGAGGCACGTACTTTTTGTACACGCCCGCACCCAAGGGAGCCGCCGGCGGCGTTCAGTTTGCCAATGCCGAGGATGCGAGCCAACATCTGATTACTCAACAATCCATCGTGACGGTGCCCTGGGACGATGCCGGCCCATTTCTACGATTCTCCATGACGTATGAAGCGGCTTCTGAAGCGGACGAGGACGCTTTGATGGCCGAAAGTGCTGCTCGGCTAAAGGCCCTTGGGCTAGTTTACTGACACTGCGGAAATGCCCGGTATGTTGTTTAGCAGTCAGCCGTAAGGCGTACTTGCTCAGAAATCTGTACGCCTTACGGCTGACTGCTAAACAATGTCACAGCGCTCGGTGGACTTGCTTCACGCACGCTCTAGCTGTGCCACTTATCGCTGTGCGATACGTCGATGGTTTTGCCTGTCACGCGGGCTCTCAGCTTGCGCCACCAGTCATAGAGAAAAAACGTGCCGCCTCGGTTGCTAAGCAATACATCGAACGGGCTCGTGTCGCGCGAGATCGAGGCGTCTGCCAGTTCGTTCTGCGCTTCCCGCAAGCGGTCCGTCAGTAGCTGAAGCCAGCCGGACTTGTCCAGCTCGAACCCTGTCGGCCCATCGGAGCTCCCAACGAATTCGTCCGCTGAGTTTTCTGATACCGGGTCTCTTGACGCAGGGTCTCCTGATACTGGAATGCGGACAGGCCGACCGAGCCAGATGAGGACTTCAGGAGTTCGTTCCTCCCAGAACACGTATTCCAAAGCAGCCGGTACGAACCAGACGCGACATGGTTGTGGATTCGTATTGGCGTCGACGGACAATTGATAGGCCAAGTGGGCCAGGCCGGGCATCAATGCGGCCCGGTGGTCGCGGACGTCCGCAAAACGTCCTTCCGGTGTGATCCACAGCGAGGCGCCCGGGGACTGCAAAATACGGCGGCTGGTCTTCAAGAACTGGACCGCTCCGGCGCGATGTTGTTGCCGAACTGGAAAGAAACCCATGTGCCCAAACATCCGGTATTTTTCGAAGGCGTCGGCGTCGATTGGCGCGTACAAGCGAAAGCCGGGAAACACCCGCGGGGCCATGAATAGCGCCAAGAGCGGATCCCACCAGGACGCGTGATTGGCGTACAAAACCATTGCATCGTTGGGATCGAGTGCCGCGGCCAGCAAGTGGTGGCGATTTACCGCGATGGTATGAAAGTTCCGACGAAGGAAACGCTGATTGAACAGCTGGAATCCTCCCATCAATGGCCGGCTGATTTTGGGCAAGGCAGATGTGTTTGACAAATTTCTCAGCCGTTTGACGGAGGATAACGCCGGTTTTTCAATGAGGCTCAGCGCGACATGGCCAGCCAATCGGGATGGGTGTCAGCATGATCGGCAATTTTCGTCAGGATGTCTTCGGTGGATATTCTCGGTTTCCATTCCCAAGACTCGGTGGCCAATGAATGGTCGAGGACGATCCAGGGAATATCGTAGGGGCGGGGGTCTTGATCTGCTTCGACGTGATGGCCTCCCCACCTTTCGGTGCACCAAGCCGATAGCCGCGCGAGCGACATTGCTGATGGCACGCCGCCGGAGACATTGACCACTGTTGGGCGATCGCGTCCGGTGGTTGAAGTGATTTGCTGCTCGATTAACTCCGCGAGATCAAAGGGATGGAGGCAGTCGCGTACTTGGTGCCCGTGGCCCTCGAAACCCAGATAGCGCAAGTTCGCGCGTTCTTTCCAGCTGTGCAGCCAGAATGCAAAGATGCCTTGGTCCGCCTTGCCAAACTGACCTTTACCGGCCAACACACCACAGCGATTGATCCACACTGGCATTTCGAAGGCATAGCTGTATTCGTGGACAAGAGCTTCGGAGCTCAGCTTGGTGGCACCATACAAAGAGATAGGAGCCGTGGTGGGGAAGGTCTCGCCGACCCCTTGCGGTGTTAGCCCTTGCGGCAGCTTTTGCTGATCGTCGATTTGAAATGCGTGGTCGGCCACACGTAGAGGAATGGCGGCCAGTTCAGGGATGGAATACACACGGCTGGAACTGAGCAGGACCATGCCAGCTCTGTGCGACTTGCAGTATTCCAGCAGATTGACCGTACCCATCAAGTTCGTTTCGATCAGCTGACGGCTAGAAGTTGTACTCTGAACGCCAGCGAGAACACTTGGGCTGGCGGCGGCATCGACGACCCAGTCCACAGGTTGCAGCGTCTCCATGTCGCTTTGGTTGCGCACATCACCGTGAATAACGTCGATACCTAATTCCTGCAGTCGAGCTAAATTGACCCAACTACCGCGACGCGTCAGGTTGTCGATTCCCGAGATCTGGTAGCTCGCCGAACGGGCCTTGAGGTGCTCGGCAATCTTGGAACCAACGAAACCACAGATTCCGCTTATCAAGATTCGCATGTTCTCTGGCCTCGTCTCAAAACACCGTCGTATCGACGCCTAGTTGCGGTCTCCCGCATCGTAATTCGCTCGGGCATTGTCGCAGATGTCGCGGCACTATGGCGAGCCGTCCAGGCTCCACGACATCCTTGACTTTGTTGGTGCCTATTTTCGACGATAGTGAGCAATGAACTCGCCGGCGCAGCCGGCCAGCTTTCCCGGCGACTTGCGCTTGCTTGTAGCCTCCAAGGGATGGCGACGTAAACGCCTGAACAAGATCGCCACCAAAAGGGCAATGCGCTTACTGCTTGAGATGTCAATTTTGTCGGATTCACACCACCCGGTTGGTATTGCAATAGCGGGGCAGGTTTCTATCCTTAATGAGGATTTCGTTCCAGTTAAGTTGGATTTGAGGCCGGTTTACGTTGTTTAAATCCCCGAAACGGATTCGTGCATTGCCCGGAGGGACTTGCAAAGCATCGGGCCGCGGGTCCTGCGTTCGGCCGCTTTTTCTGACCTTGCAACGCCAGTCTTCGTCCGAAGTGTGACGTAGAGCAATTTACTTTTTTAGTGTAGACGGTTTTCGGGCGTCTTCGAAACTACTTTGCAAATGATGCATGCCATAAGCCTAGGCGGCGCGCACTAATTGAACTGGCGCTTATGAGTCATCTTCTTCTTTACTACCAGCGGCCCGAGCCGGCAACTTGGGTGTTTCTGGCTTCGTTCTTGCTGCTCAGTATCTACTTTGTATTTCATCGCTTCTTCAGCGTTCGCAATCTGGATATCGTGCTGCTGCTGTTGTTAGCGCCCGGCTTGATGATGGTGTACGAAGGTCGGCGGCTGAAGCTGGTAGAAACGCAGTCGATAGTGACCGAGGAGTTGGCTAAGGCGGATCCTTCGGATGTGGGCCGGCTCGTCAATGTCCAGGAGACACAAACCGGCGGCGCAGGCCCAAGTGATTCCACAACGACAGATGACTCGAATGCGGAGCCAAGTTCGGTGGACGGCTACCCGCGTACCGAAGGGGCGGATCAAGAGTGGTCGGCGAACCAGTTGGAGTTCTACGGTTTTGCAGCGTTGCTACTAGCCTGCACGCCCCTGTTGATTCGGATGCTGATTGACCCGGCACTGGTCAGGCGACCTTTGCTAGTCCCCAATTTGGAAATTGGTGGCCTCAGCTTTATCGGCATCTCGCTGTTTTTGTTCTTGATGGCCAATGTGGTGACCAGCACGCCTCAGGAGCAGAGGCAACGCGGTCCCAAGCTGGGGCCAGGTTACGCCCTGCTCAATATGTTTCCAGAGATTCCCACGGTTCCCAAGCAGGAAGTGCAGCCTTGGCCTGGCGGCGAATCGTCCGGCAGCCGACCTTGGCTACCCAACATCACCCGCATCTTGGCCATTCTTTCGAACTTGGCCATCGTGTTCGGAATTGTAGGCATCGGCTACTGGCACTTCGAAAACGTGAAGACCGGAATTGGCTGCGCGGTCATGTACTTGTTGTTGCCCTATGCGGCTCAGATGACGGGCAATTTAGAGCATGCAATGCCGGCTGCGCTCATGGTGTTGGCGATGCTGGCCTACCGTCAGCCGTTGGTGGCAGGCGTGTTGCTGGGATTAGCGGCTGGACTCGTCTACTATCCATTGTTTCTGCTGCCGCTGTGGATCAGTTTCTATTGGTACCGAGGTCTAACGAGCTTGGTGATCGGTGTGGTGGCCAGTTTGCTGCTGTTGTCCGGACTGCTGCTGTTGGAAGGTGCCGAAGCATTCGGAGCGCATATTAGCCAGATGTACGGCTTGTGGTTGCCTCGAATGGATGGATTGGAAGGCATTTGGGGCCCCGATCGGATCCCCGCGGATTTTCGCCTGCCCGTTTTGGTAGCCTGCATTCTGCTGAGTGCTAGCTTTGTGTTTTGGCCATCACGCAAGAACCTGGGTTCCTTGATGTGCGGCACCGCCGCGATCATGCTAGCCGTGCAATTCTGGCATGGATTTGGCGGCGGACTATTCATGGCCTGGTTCTTGCCATTCACATTGCTGACGATGTTCCGCCCCAACTTGGACGATCGCATTGCGGTCAAAGTTGTCCGCGCTCCGAAACCTCAACCCGCAACTGCCGCGGCCTGATTCGCCCTCGCTCGGATGGTGGGTTGCGTTCTGCTATTGAGGCACAAATTACAATGTGTAATAGTTGATCCTGCGAGCCAACCCGTCTACGGAATGCGCACGAGAACGACTACAGCAGGGAAGCTGGAGCCAAGATGGCCACCATCTCTTACTCACAAAACCTTGAAGACGTGATGCTGCAACGAGCCCTGGGCCACATCCGGCGGGGGTTCTATGTGGACGTTGGAGCCTACCATCCCGAAATCGATTCGGTGACCAAGGCCTTCTACGATCGCGGCTGGCGAGGCATCAATATTGAACCGGAGAAACGCGGCGCCGATTACCTCAAGCAAGCGCGGCCCGACGACCTCAATTTACAAGTTGTCATTGGCGAGCAGGCGGGTGTACGCCTGTTTCACCAAATCGAAGGCACGGGGCTTTCCACTGCGAACACGGATCTGGCCGAAAAGGCAGCCGCCGATCACGGTTTTGCGATCGACTCCATACAGTTACCTTGCCTCACGTTAACAGACGTGTTGCGGGAACACGCCGAACGCCCCATTCACTTCTTGAAGGTGGACGTGGAAGGCGCCGAGTCGCAGGTCCTGAACGGGTTGGACTTGGATACCATTCGCCCGTGGGTTGTGCTGGTTGAAGCTACCGAGCCATGCAGCCAAATCGAAAACCACCAGCAATGGGAATCTTTGCTGACAGACAACGGCTACAGTTTCGTTTTCGCTGACGGGCTCAACCGCTATTACGTGGCCGACGAGCATGCGGAGCTATGCCCCGCGTTTCGTTACCCTCCGAACGTGTTCGATGAAGTCGTATCGCACCGCTTGGTGCACTTGGCAACGCTGCTCCGCTCCGATGAAGCTGCGCCCACCCCTGTGCCCAGCAATCAGACAGAGTACTTTGAAACAGTCACGGCGCAGGTAATTAGCTTGCAAGCTCGTTTGCAGGCGTCGTCCAGTCAGTTGGAGCATGCTCGCGAAGAATCGGCGGCATTGGACGAAGAGAAGAATCACGCTTGGCACGTGGCGGCAGGTTTGGAAAGACGCCTGCACGACGTCACAAGCTGTTGGACATGGAAATTGACGGGGCCGTTTCGAGAGCTGCGCCGCACCGTTCATAACGGGCTGCGAATGCTAGACGTGCGCCGGTGGGTTCGAGCACTGCGTTCCTCCCCGGCGGAACACCCCGGTGGAATTCGTCGTGAAGGTCGCATCCGACGATCCCTACGTAAGGTCGAGCAAGAAGTGCGGCGTGTTCGCAAGCGTTGGAGCCGACGCAAGCTAACGCCGCGGACGGCCGCGCCTGGCCTGGCCACCAGTCGGCAAGAACACACATCCACGCCCCGACATGTTTCCGCGCGGCTAAAACGGATTCAGGCGGACCTGCAACAAGCCGTCAATCGCAGGAGGAAGGCTGCCTAGCCGAGGAATCTATGAAGATCGTAATCGACCTACAGGCTTGCCAATCGGGCAGCCGGCTTGGCGGGATCGGTAGATACTCATTGGCGTTAGCCAAAGCGATGGTTGGCTGTGCAACGCATGACGGACACGAGGTCTACGTCATGCTCAACGCGCTGTTTCCGCGTGACGAGTTTGGATTGCGCATGGAGTTCGCCGATCTTCTCGACCCAGATCACTTCTTGTCTTTTCAAGTTGCTGGCGCGGTGGCTGCCAACGACGCGCGCCAACATCCTTACAAGGAGATTGCCGAGCTAACTCGCGAAGAGATGCTGCGGCAATTGGAGCCGGACATCGTCCATGTCGCTAGCCTGATCGAGGGCTGGGGCGACGATGTGGTGACATCCGTTCACGCCGATGGTCTGGCAGATCGAACTGCGGTGACCTGGTACGACTTGATTCCTTACGTACAGCCCGAGATGTACTTGGCCGATCCAGGCATCGCGGCCCACTACCACAGCAAAGTTGACGAGGCGCGCAATGCAGCTTTGCTGCTGGCCATCTCGCAATACTCGTGTGACGAAGCCCTGGAGTTGTTGAACCGGCCCGCCGATTCGGTGATCAATATTTCGTCAGCGGTCGACAGCCAATTCCGGCCGACGCAGATTCCGGAGGCAGTCTCCAGTCAGCTAAAACACCGCTTGGGCATCGATCGGCCGTTTCTGATGTATACCGGCAGCTTTGATGCTCGCAAAAATCAAGCGCGTTTGATTGAAGCCTTCGCGCGGTTGCCAGCATCGGTCAGAGACCAGTATCAGTTGATCATCGCCGGCAACGGTTGGGACGGCGTTTACGCCAAGCTGACCGAAGTTGGGCGCCAGGCCGGTTTGTCGCCGTCCAGTTTGGTGTTTACGGGCCGCGTGAGCGACGAAGATCTCTTTCGCTTGTACAACTTGTGCCATCTGTTTGTATTTCCATCACTTCGCGAAGGATTCGGATTGCCCGCGCTGGAAGCCATGGCCTGTGGGACTCCAGCTATCGGTTCGAACTGCACCAGTGTGCCGGAGGTGATAGGCCGCTCCGATGCGCTGTTCGATCCACAAAGCGTCGATTCCATCAGCCAGAAGATTCACGATGTGCTAACCAACGATGGATGGCGCGAGGAGTTGATTCGACACGGGCTGGAGCATAGCCAGCGATTCTCTTGGGAAGCATCGGCGCGGCGCGCGCTGGAGGGCTTCGAGGCTGTTCACCAGCGCCAGACATCTCGAGTCGCCGGACGGATCGCTGGTGCTGGCAGCGCCCGAGAAGGCGTTGACCAAGCGTATCAACGGTTGATCGATTCGATTGCCACCGTGGTCACACAGACCAAATTGCCCGATGCGCAGCTGCTAGATTTTGCGAACGCCATCGAGAGAAACGAAACAGCCGCCAGACGCGTCAACCAACCCGTGGCGTCGGAGCCGGGTGTCGGATGGGTGACGCCATGGAATACACGTTGCGGGATTGCATCTTATTCGGAGTACTTGGTGCGGGCTGGCAACGTGGGGCAGACCGTCATCTTTGCGGAACAAAGTTGCCAACCGGATACCGGTGGTCAACAACAGCCGCAAGTCATCCCGTGCTGGTCTGCCGGGGAACAGGACGATCTGAAGGAGTTGGCTCGGCAAGTCGATGCCCATGATGTGGATGCTTTGATCATCCAAGTCAACTATGGGTTCTTCAACTTCGCCGCGCTCAATCAGTTTGTCGCGCAACAAGTGGGCCGCGGCCGCTCCGTCGTGATGACGTTACATTCCACCCAGGATCCTCCAGCACGGATTCTGCGCAAGCGACTCGTTGATCTACGTCCGGCGCTGTCGGGTTGTCAACGCGTTTTGGTGCATACAGAACAGGATGCCGAACGGTTGGCAAAATCGGGCGTGTCAAGGAATGTGTCCGTGTTCCCGCACGGCGTACCCGAGGTTCACATACCGGCACCGCAGTCCTGCTCATCGGACGTCTTCACGTTGGCCACCTACGGGTTCTTTCTACCTCACAAAGGTCTGTTGGAAACGATCGAAGCTTTCGCCAGGCTGGCGGAGAATGACCCGCAGCTCAAACTGCGGATGGTAAACGCGGAGTATTCACCGGAGAGTTCCGGACCGCTAATCCAAGCCGCGCGTCAGGCAATCCAGGAACGAGGAATCGAGGATCGCGTCGAATTGATCTGCGATTACCTGCCGGACGAAGAGAGTTTGGCTCTTTTAAGCAGCGCGAACTTGATCGTCTTCCCGTATCAGAACACCGGCGAATCCTCCAGCGCGGCGGTGCGGATGGGGCTGGCCAGTCAGCGACCCGTGGCGGTTACTCCCTTGGACATCTTTCGCGATGTGTCCGACGCAGTTTTGATGCTGCCTGGTACCGGGGTTGATGAATTGGAGGCTGGCATCGGCGAACTCGTCCAGCGTCTACGCCACGCTGACGATACCGAGTTGCAGTCCGTCGGCGAGCGGGCGAGCGCATGGCGCCAGCGTCATGCGTTGGGAACTATCGCCGGCCAGCTGGCGACACTCACTCATCGTCAATGGACATGTGCGGAGTCGGGGGCGCCATCAGGCGATGGCAATTCGGCGTCCGAGGGCCCGGTGGCCGAATCGGAAGCGGCTTGATGGGTACAAACGAAACTACCTGAAACGAAACCATGAAGCCCAACGCTCTTATTACTGGAATCAGCGGCCAGGATGGTTCGTATCTGGCTGAACTGCTGATGGAACGCGGCTACGAGGTGCACGGTGTGACACGGTCGGCATCCTCTGGGCTAGGCTGCAGTCAGCACCTACGCGGCCGCATCCAAGTTCACGCCCTGGACGCCGCGACGAACGGACCAGTGGACTGTCGATGGGCGGAGCTCATCGGGAGTTTGCAGCCCGCGGAACTCTATCATCTGGCCGCGGACAGTTTTGTTCCCAATGGTTGGGAACGGCCGCTGCAGAACTTAGATGCCAACACAGGTTTGACGATTCGCATTCTCGAAGCGATCCGGCTGCATAGTCCGCACACCCGCCTGCTGAACGCTTGCTCACGCGAGATCTTCGGTCCAAACGCGGCAGGGCTCGCTAGCGAGCAGACACCCATGCAGCCGACGACTCCGTACGGAATTAACAAGGCGGCGGCCCGCTGGATGGTCAACACTTACCGTGATCGCTACCAGTTGTTTGCCGCTAGTGCCATCCTGTTCAACCACGAATCGCCGCGCCGCGGCGTGCAATTTGTAACCCGCAAGATTTCGCACGCGGCAGCTCGCATTCGAAATGGCTTGCTTGCCCAGTTGGAGTTGGGGAACTTGCAGGCGAAGCGAGACTGGGGATTTGCTGGAGACTACGTGGACGGCATGTGGCGGATGTTGCAATCGGATGTCCCCGAGGACTTTGTCATTGGTACCGGACAAACACACTCGATCGAGGACTTTGCGCATCGGGCCTTCGAACACGTTGGCATGGACTGGCGGAAGTACGTTCGCAGCGTGCCGGCCCTGTCGCGAACGGGAGATGCTCCCAGTATGGCCGCCGACAATTCACGAATCCGCGAACGCCTGGGCTGGCAACCTCGCGTGCAATTCACTGAGCTGGTATCCATGATGGTGGACGCAGATCTCCAGCAATGCCAACAGGATCTCTCGCGTCCTGGACAAGCGGCCTAGCGCGAATATTGCATTAGCGGCTGTGAGCAGGCACGCGGTTTCCGCAAAACGGAAGTGAATCGTACGCTATCGCGTGGCGGCTGATTGACGCACTGCCATTCCAGCAAATTGGCCTAGCACGCGTGTGCGTCTGTACTTGCGCTTCAGCACCTGCGTTAACGCTTTTCCACCAGCACGAGATTGCCGCGGACCTCGACGACACGAACTGGAACGCCTTCTTCGATTAACGCGCCAGTGCCTACCACAGGGACAATGTCCAGCCCGAACTGAGCCTTACCGGACGGGTTCAGTCGAGTCGTCGTCAATCCGTCTTGTCCGAGCAAATGATCTCGGTGAGCCATGGACTCACGATAGTCCAAGTCATCTTGATCGTCTGGCAGCAAGGTCATCCAGCGCAGCATCGGCAACCGTTCGATGTGCTTGTGCATGAACAGCAACCCGATCATGCCGCCCAAAGCCAGGCAGGCGACCCAAAATAGATTCACTGAAACCTCTTGCAATTCGGCTGAGGTGGTGGGCCAAATGAACGTCTGACTGGCCAAGACCACCGAGACGAACAACATGAGTAGTCCGCCAATTCCAAAGATGCCGAAACCGGGCACGACGAAAAGCTCGAGTGCGAGTGCGGTCAGTCCGGCAACAAAAAGCAAAATCTCAAGCCATTCCACATTGCCATTCAGGCCCTCAATCCAAAAGAAGCCTAGAAAGCTGCAGGCGGCAATAAAGCCCCCCGCCCCAATCCCGGGATTGCCCAGTTCGGCCATCAGCGCGCAGAAGCCTAGCATCAGCAGTAGCCGCGGTAGCCAGCTTTGAGCCAGCAGCATTTGAATGGACGCGTCTAACCAAGGCGTTTCCAATTCCGGCGGTGCTTGCTCCAAGCCCAAACGCCCCAGCGCCACTGCTTCCGAAGGATCAACCGAGTCGACCAGCCGATAGCGCTGGGCGACCTCC
>JANQOL010000226.1 GCA_028289675.1 Pirellulaceae bacterium | reverse complement strand
TTGGCCGGCTGCGCGTTCGTCGGATGCCGCGGTCGGACCGGTCAAACAAGCACAGTTGAAAGTCACTTTCCTGGACGTGGGGCACGGTACCAGTGTATTGATGCAGCTGCCCGATGGTCGTGTGTGGATGTACGACGCGGGGCATTTGGGAATTTCACAGCGCAGTCACCAGCAGATCGCCGCCGCCCTGTGGGATATCGGGGTAGCGCGAATCGATACCTTGATTCTCTCCCACGCAGACGCGGATCATTACAACGCGACCGCTGGGCTCGTCGAAAGATTTGAAGTGGGCAGAGTCGTCAGTACGGCCCAATTCTGGCAGCACGGCGCACGCGATGTTCAGCACTTGATTCAAAATCTAAGGCAGCGAAAGATACCTTGCGTAACCTGGTCCGTTGGAGACAGCGGACGACTAGGAGATTTTCGCTGGCGCGTCTTGCACCCTCAGGCCAGTATTCGGCGCGAGTCGGATAATGCCAACAGCTTGTGTTTGGAATTGGAGTACCAAGGCAAGCGGGTTTTGTTGCCGGGTGATTTGGAAGGTAGCGGATTGCTCAACTTGATGGATTTGCCAGCGCGCCCCTGCCATGTCTTGATGGCTCCTCACCACGGAAGTTTGTCGTCCGATCCCGAACTGATGCTGCGGTGGTGCCAGCCCAGCTTCATTGTCATCAGTGGCAATCAGCGAGCCGCCAGGCCGGCGGTCGAGCAGGCGTACCGATGGCCCGGAGCCAAACTAGGAATCACGTTTCGCGACGGAGCGCTGCAATATCGTGTTGATGACCAAGGTCAGCACTCATGCTGGCACTGGTCCGGCCAGCAGTGGCGGTTTTTGAGTGCCACGGAAGAGGGCCCGCCCACCAGCGACTCTCCCTAACCGCGTTGCTGGATTTCCTCCAAGTGCAACTTGAGTTGCGCTCGCGCCCGCGATAGCCGGCTGCGCACCGTACCAATGTTGATTTCCAAAATCTCGGCGATGTCTTCGTACGAACGATCTTCCATTTCACGCAGCACTAAGATACTGCGATGTTCGGCTGTCAGCATGTGGAGTGCTTGATGCACCTGAGACACTCGCTCCTCGCGCAGCAAGGGTTCGTCCGGGGATTCGACGCGGTCTTGCGGGTCGCTGCCGGTGATCTCACGGCTCTGTTCGATCGATAAATCGTGCCGCTTGCGGCGTTGCCGGCTGAGGGCATTGTTGAAGGCAATCCGATAGAGCCAAGTAAAAAACTTGCTATTGCCCTGAAACGTGTCCAGTTTGACGTACGCCTGCACGAAGGAATCTTGCACGACGTCTTCCGCTTCGTCCGGCGTACCGACGACTTGCAACATCGAATTGAACAAGCGGGCTTGGAATCGCTCAACCAGCTGGCCATAGGATTGGCTGTTGCCAGACAGCGCCTCTCGAATCAGATCTTGTTCTGGCTTCACTAATTCTGACTCGGGAAAGCTCTGGCTGTCTCATCAACTGTGCAAATGGCCTGTGTTCTATGTTCTTGAGCATGGGCCTGAAAGTCAAACCCCAGCCTAAACAACCAACAAAAAACCGACCGAGAAGTCTCGATCGGTTGGCTAAATCGTTTTGTTTGGGCAGCGCGGCTGACGACCCGGCGAATCCGCGCCAGGTCGCTGTCATGCTTGGCCGCGATTCTGTCCTGCGACTTGCGTTAGAAACCGATTCGCCAGTGCGGGTCGCGAGGACATCTGGTCCGCGTCATCAACGCTGGTGGTTGCTCATTCCGTCGAATAATAGGCCACATCAAAAGCAAACATGCTCTAGAAGCCAACGCGTAGTTGGACTCGAGGCCCGGTGCGGATCGCTGGCCCGATGCCTGGATAGCCAAGATTACCGAACCCGCCCAAGCCGTAAGGCGACACGCGAGCGTAAGGTGACGCGTAGAAGCTACTTCGTGTAACCGACAGAGCGGGACTTCTGTAGTAGCTGCTGTAGCCAACGCCGAACGGCGAAACCACCGGCCGGAAACTGCGGTAACCGTACGCCGGTACGCCAAAACCGCCGCCGGGGCAGTACGGTGCCCGGATACCATAAGGTGAACCGAATTGGGCCTGAGCTGTGTTCAGGTTGGCCGTCGCCAGGCACAGCCCGACAGCCAGCAACGATGCGACAAAAAATCTGGTCATGGTCTTACCCTTGGATTGGAGATCTCACTCGGCCAAGCTTCTCCACCACGTGGAAGCATTGCGAGTGCCCTAGATCTCTACATCAAACGGCGTGCCAAGCCGACCGAACGTTATTTCCGGTGCGAGTCGCACAGGCGCATTGCCAGCGTTTTCAACGAAATGCTTGCTCATTCCGCCGAAAATAGGAGGCTTGAAACAGAAGGGTGCTTACTGGATTTTGGAACAGAGTGAACCGCTTCGATGTCCATGTGGTGAAGGCTGATGTCGAATTGACATCGGCTGCGCGCCCCAGCCGGAGGGCACGGTATCAACGGTTGGCTTCAGCGGTTTCTGTCGAGATGCGAGCCGTGCCGATCTGGGCGGCACTCTGTACCGTGGTAGGGCCACCAAATTTTTCAGATAGCATCAAACTGCCAAACTCCCAGCCTTGAGGAGTTGAGCGCACCGTCATTCCGCTGGGCTGCAAGTATTTGGCGATCTTGTCAAAATCAGGCAGTCCCTCTCCTTTGATCTTCTGATCTTTGCTGATCGTATCGCCATCCTTTTGCAGTAGCCGATCCAGGATACTGGCCAGCATGCTCTGAGAGCGGCGGAGTTCACCACGTCGAAACAGTTCGTACTGGACGCGGTAAGCCTTGTTGGTGCGCAAAATCTGCCATGCACTTGCGTCCTGTCCCGGGTAGAACTCGGCGATGGCGGCCGAGACGCGGGCATAGTCGTCGGATTCCAGCAACGGTGATTTGTTGGACGCCATGGCCTGACTGATGGCGTCTTGGATCATCTCCACATGCGACGCAAACATGAGGTATTCGCCATGCACCGTAATGGCCCAGTTGCTGAGCCAGGGTTGAGGCTGATTGGCAGGAGCCGGCGCGGGGCCACCGAAGTCTCCGAAATCGTCCAGTCCTTCGGGGATGATGTTTTCGTCTTCCCGGTGAACCACTTGCCAAATGTCGACACCCCGAAATTTCACTAGCTCCGCGTCGGGTTCGCCTTTCATGGCCTTGTTCAAGACCTTGGTCATGGCCGCCGAATCTTTGACCTTCAAGGCAATGAGATTGCGGCGGGAATCAACGTCGGCTTCGCCTTCCTTGTTGTCAGAAATCGAGAAGATCTCATTGGTCAAAAGCGGTAACACGTCCGCACGAATATCGATCAACGGTCCATTCGGGTCTTTCTTGATTCCCTCGATGACCTCATCGAACACGCCCTCGGTTCCAGCCAACTCGTCTACGAGTCCTTCCGTTTTCCAAAAGGCCTCACGCACATTCCAGTTCACGGCCAGGAACGACGACACGTTCTCGTTGACGAAGTTGGGAATGTCACGCGAGACATCATTCAAAAAATCCAATACTCCAGCGGATTTTTCCAGCGGCCGCTTGGCGACAACATAGCCGCGGTGTTGGATGTCGAGAGCCTCTTGTCCCAAAATCAGTTCGCCGCAGACGCACTGGATCGCGGAGAAGCCTTGATTTTCCAGCACCGCCAGCATGTCCGCATTGCTGCGGGAGCGCTTGCCGGCAATCGAGCGGATGACTCGTGCGAAGCCAAGCGGGCGGACGAAGTACTCCAATTGTCCGTTGCCGGAAATCTCTGCCAACTTGCGACCCTGGATGAACGTTTCGTCTTGGGCCAGCGCGGGACCTGAAGACTTTTCTTGCTGGCGGTCGATCAATTGTTTGATCATTTGCTCATCGTCGGATGACAGCAACAGACCATCCACGATTGCGAAGTAACTGTCTTGGTTGATCAACTCCCCGGTTCTAGGCGGCAGACTGTATTTCGTGATGGTGACACCGCCATGGGACAACGTCGACTTCTTCGTTTTTTTTGGGTCGAGTTGTTCTTCGATCTCCTTCATCATGCGCTCGTTGATTAACGCGTCATTTTCGACATCCGCAATCAGTGCCATAGCGTACGGTTTCAACGGAGTGCCTTCCTTGGTCATCCATCCAAAGGCGATTTGGCCCACCGAGTATTCGCCGATATCTTCAGGTTTGACGTTCAATCGCCAACCTGCATCCATGAATCGCTTCTCAATCTCTTGCCGCTGCTCGTTGAAGAACGGTGCCACGGCGTCGTCGGCTAGCAGCTGAGACAGTTGCGTGCGATCCCAGCGCTCCAATAGCTCGTCACCGCTACGTATCCATACCGCAGCCTGAGTGTTGGCTGGCAACAATTCGTAGGCCGGTGTGTTTTGTTGCGCCGAAACAAGGTCACTAAGAACAGCAGCAACTACGAGTGCGCACAGAACGCAGGGTAGTGGACGACGCATTGTGAGGATATCTCCTAGACTAGTTACATCCATGCAGAGCTAAGATACCGGTTATTCCTACCGTTAGCTCGCAGTATCTTACCTCAACTGACATTTTGCCGGAAAGGTGTTTTTGTCCTGCAAATCCCCTCGATCCCGCCATTTTTCCACCCAACGTCACCTGCCTAGCTGAAAGCCTGCATTGGGCGGAGATAGACGGCACCAGGACGATGCGTAAGATGTCCGGGTATGGATGACTTTTTGAATGAAAAACTCTGTCATGACCCCATTCATGGCTATCTAAGTTTCGTCGCTTCCGAGGGGGGAGCCGAATCGGAAATCTGCGAAAGACAGATAATTGACCATCCTTGGGTGCAAAGGATGCGGCAAATTCGGCAATTGCAGACCGCATGGTGGGTGTTTCCCACAGCCGAACATAGCCGATTTCAACACGTGCTGGGGGTGATGCATCTGGCCAGTCGGGCCGTGGACCGGTTGTATGACTCGCTCGTCGCACAGGATCCGGACACGCCCCCGCGAGCCTACGTTGAAAGCTTGATGCGAATGGCGGGGCTGCTCCACGATATTGGGCACGGGCCCTTTGGACACTTTTTTGACGAACACTTCTTGCAGCGTTTTGGTTTGACGCATGAAACGTTGGGTGCCCAGATCATCCAGCAGGAGATGGCTGATCTGGTTGGTGGCCTCCGCAGCGGGCCGGGCGGTGCGTTCGAATTGGCCCTAAATGCCGATGATGTCGCCTGGTTGATCCAACGGCCTGCGGCGTCTTCGGCCAACGATCGGCCGCGTCCACGTTGGCTCCAGTATCTCCGAGCCCTGTTCTGCGGGATTTATACCGTCGACAACATGGACTTTGTGCTGCGTGACGCATTCATGACCGGCCTGAATCCAAGGTCTTTTGATCTGCAACGCGTCTTGCACTACAGCTCTTTCACCGAGCGTGGACTAACGATCCATGATCGAGGCATGCCGGCTTTGGTTCATTTTCTGTCCATGAAAGCCGAGTTGTTTCGCAGCGTATATTTTCACCGCACCGTGCGGGCAATTGACCTGGAACTGGCCGACTTGTTTCGCGACAGCTGGCGCGACCTATTCCCCGGGGATCCGCGAGATCATTTGCAAGAATACCAAAAACTGACTGAATTCTCATTGTTGACCGACGTGCGCAGGTGGCGTGCCAGTAGCGATCCGCGGCTGGCGGCTTTGGGAAGCCGTTGGCAAGCCTGGCTCGCACGCGACATTCCATGGCACATGGTCTGTCAACGCAACCTGACGTTCGAGGAAGACTACGCGGAAAGTAGTTCCGTGTTTGCCAGTTCGCGACTGTTCTACGAGTGTCTACGCGATAAGCTGCCAGCTGACTTAAAGCAATTGCCCTTCCAAGTCGATTTGGCACGGCACATTCATCGCCCTCATACCGTCGGTGCGACGGCGGGCATGAACTTTTTCTTTGAGTCGTCGACCGGTCGCATTCGTCCTTTGACCATGCACGGGTTGTATGGTCGCTTGCCCGTCAGTCATACCATTGCCCGCGTGTATGCCCACTCGCGTGAGTACGCGGACGTGTTTTCCCAGATCTTGGACGACCTGCTCGGGGCGCGTCCTGCCGACGACCTAACCAATATGTAACCGATGACCATACCGGCGAGCTGCAAGCTGTGCTCCGAGGCCGAATGGCGCTGGTTACGCTAAGAACTGAGCTGTGGAGTTGATATGCAACTGAGTGAATTGACCGCGATCTCGCCAGTCGATGGGCGTTACGGAAGCAAGACCAAGGACCTGCGCGCGGTGTTTAGTGAAATGGGATTGATCCATTGTCGTGTCGAGGTCGAAGTGCGCTGGTTGCAAGCGCTGGCCAAGCATCCTGAGATCGGCGAAGTGCCCGTGTTGAGTGCAGAGGCCACCGCAATACTGGATCAGTTGGCCAGTCAGTTCGACCTGAGTGACGCGCAAGCCGTCAAGCAAATTGAACAACGAACCAATCACGACGTGAAAGCCGTGGAGTACTTCATCAAATCCAAGCTTGTCGAGCACGCCGAATTGAATGCGATTTCCGAGTTCGTGCACTTCGCCTGTACGTCCGAGGATATCAACAATTTGGCCCACGCGTTGATGCTCAAACGCGGCCTGGCAGTGATCACGCCACTGATGGATCAGCTCATCACCCGTCTCCGAGAGCTTGCACATCAGCTGGCAGCCGTACCCATGTTGTCTCGTACACACGGCCAAACAGCCTCACCAACGACGGTCGGCAAAGAGTTGGCCAACGTCGTGGCCAGGTTGGAGCGTCAACGAACGCAACTAGAAGGCGTGCCCTTGTTGGGCAAGATCAATGGCGCCGTCGGCAATTACAACGCGCATCTGTCGGCCTTTCCCGAAGTGGATTGGCCAGCGCACGCCAAGACTTTCGTGCAATCGTTGGGGCTGGTGTGGAATCCGTATACCACGCAGATCGAGCCTCATGACTATATCGCCGAAATGTTCGATACGGTTGCGCGATTCAACACGATCTTGGTGGATTTGGACCGGGATCTGTGGGGTTACATTTCGTTAGGGTACTTCAAGCAGAGGGTCGTGGCCGGCGAAGTGGGATCGTCGACAATGCCTCACAAAGTAAACCCGATCGACTTTGAAAACTCGGAGGGCA
Source organism: Pirellulaceae bacterium (assembly GCA_028289675.1). Taxonomy (GTDB): domain Bacteria; phylum Planctomycetota; class Planctomycetia; order Pirellulales; family Pirellulaceae; genus Aureliella. The sequence continues at coordinate 13,096 of JANQOL010000226.1, read as the reverse complement.
ATCTGGGACTGGCTAATGCCTTGCTGCAACACTTGAGCGCCAAGCTGCCGATCTCACGTTGGCAACGCGATTTGACGGATTCGACCGTGCTACGCAATGTGGGAGTGGGCCTGGCGTACAGTTTGATCGCTTATCAGGCGACGTTGAAAGGCCTGGGGAAACTGGAGCTGAACGAGCCCGCATTGCAAGCCGACCTCGATTCCGCTTGGGAGGTGCTGGCCGAACCCATTCAAACCGTGATGCGCAGGTATGGCATCGCGGAGCCCTATGAAAAGCTCAAGGACCTGACCCGCGGACAGGCCGTAACCGCGCAACTGTTTCGCCAGTTCATTGAATCCTTGGATATTCCTGCCACCGCCAAACAGCAACTGCAGGCACTGACGCCGGAGCGCTACGTTGGCAACGCGGCCGTGCAGGCTAAAGACATTTAGAATCGATGTGCAACCTTATCGCATAACGAGCACTCCTGCCCGGTGCCAGGTTTCGGATGGGGTCTCAGTGCAAGTCGCACGAGCATCACCCTACGCTGGTTCGGACTGGTACAACTGTTCGGCGGCGATGTAGGCCTCGACGGCAGGAGACAGCTGGTACCGCGTCGAACGGCCAGCCGCAATCCGAACGCGCAAATCGCTGCTGCTGACTTCGATTTGGCGGCAGCGGATTCGGTGCGCTTCCAAGTCATCCGCCGTGTCCAGGTAGGGGCGCAGTAGTTGTAGGTCCGCAGGGGGATGTCCGCCACGTTCCAAAACAGCCACGAATGCCAAGCGACATAATTCGGCAGGTTCGTGCCAGCGATGGAAATCGATGAGTGAGTCCGCACCCATGAGAAAGATCAGTTCGTCGTTGGGCTGCTCGGACCGCAGCTCTCGCAGAGTGTCCACCGTGTAGGAAACGCCGGCACGGCGTATTTCTCGGTCATCGACCTCAAATGCCGAGTGCCCGCTGGTAGCCAGCTGTACCATTTCCAGGCGTTGCTTAGGACTGGCTTGTTTTGGCTCGCCTTGCTTGAGAGGCGAAACGGCAGCCGGCACAAAACGCACGGCCTCCAACTGCAGTTGCTCTCGGGCTTGCTCAGCCAGCAACAGGTGTCCGACATGGATCGGGTTAAAACTGCCACCAAAGATACCAATTCGGTGACGCGGATCCTGATCCGACATATAACTTAGACCCTTCGAAAACTTTTCAGCCAAATTCCGCTGTTGCTTGGTTTGCAACTGACAGTCGATGTCTCAGCAGCCTCAATTGTTCGACACCGATGTTCCTCCCTGGGAGCTGGACGCACAAGGTGAGTGTCGGGCAGCGCGGGTGGTTTTTTCGGAGGCGCCCCACGGTCCGCTGGATTATTTGGTGCCCGACGAGATGCTGGAGGAGGTGGCGCCGGGCGTGCGGCTGAAAGTGCCGTTGGGGCGCAGCAATCGAGAGATGCTGGGTTACTGCATTGCCGTTGATACCGTGCAGCGGGCGCGCGAGGCGCTCAAGCCGGTTACGGAAGTGGTCGACGCCGAACCGTTGTGCACGCCGCGTGTGTTGGAATTGTTGCAGTGGATGAGCCGTTACTACATCGTTCCCTTGGGACAGGTGTTCGAGGCGGCTATTCCGGCTGGCGTGCGAGCTTCCGCTGGCAGCCGCCAACGCACGGTGCTGTATGCCACGCCGCTGGTTCAGGACAGCACCGCGGTCGAAGGATTGTCACCAAAACAGCGTATGGTCTTGCAACAATTGCTGATGGCCGATGGAGGTCTCACCAGCGATCAATTGCAAAAATTGGCGGGCTGTTCCGCGGCGCCCATCTCCAAGCTGCGGCAGGCCGGCTTCGTAGCCGCCCGCCGGGAGAGGCGGATTCAGCAGTTAGAAGCACCGCCGCCACCGCCTGCACTGCCCCCACTGGCTCTAAGCGCGGATCAGCGACAGGCACTGAATCACATCAAAGACGCTCTGGATTCCCGGCAACAACAGACCGTGTTGCTGCATGGAGTCACCGGCAGCGGCAAGACTGAAGTCTACATGCAGGCGATTCACGAAGTGATCTCGTATGGTCGCCAAGCCATTGTGCTGGTTCCCGAAATCAGCTTGACACCTCAAACCCGTCAACGCTTCGTGCAGCGTTTTGGGCAAGTCGCGGTGCTGCACAGTCATATGAGCGGTGTCGAGAGGCATCACCAATGGCGCCAGATTGCCGCCGGGCAGACATCGGTCGTTATCGGTCCGCGCAGCGCCGTCTTCGCGCCCACACCGCGGCTGGGACTGATTGTGATGGACGAAGAGCACGAGAACTCGTTCAAGCAAGACACGGTGCCCAGATATCATGCTCGCGACGTGGCGCTGCATCGAGCATTTCTGGAACAGATTCCACTGGTGCTCGGGTCAGCCACGCCCAGTTTGGAGACGTGGAAACGAGCACAAGCCGGCCAGTATCGGTTAGCCAGCTTGCCGCGCCGAATCCACAATCGGCCACTCCCGCAAGTCTCCTTGGTGGACCTTCGTCAGCAAAAGCCCCAACCGGGCAACGGGGCCATTTCGCGGCAGTTGCAACAAGCGATTCAGGAGACGCTCGAGCGGTCGGGGCAAGTCATCCTGTTGCTGAACCGGCGCGGGTTTGCGACATCGATACAGTGTCCTCAATGCGGACACGTGGTGTCCTGTCCCGATTGCGATTTGCCGCTGACCCACCACCGCGATGGCAGCAAAGCGGCGTGTCACTACTGCGATTATCAAATCCCCACTCCGCCAGTTTGTCCAGTGTGCTCGTTTCAGGGGATCCGATTCAGCGGTTTGGGCACGCAGCGTCTGGAGATAGAAGTCCAACGCCGTTTCCCGAATGCCACGGTGGCTCGCATGGACAGTGACACCATGCGCAAACCCGGAAGTCACGAACGCGTGCTGAGCCAGTTTCGGGATGGGAAGGTCCACATCCTGTTGGGTACTCAGATGATTGCCAAAGGGCTGGATTTTCCAAACGTGTTACTAGTGGGCGTCATTAATGCGGATGCCGCCCTGCACTTTCCCGACTTTCGCGCCGCTGAAAAGACGTTTCAACTGGTCACTCAGGTTGCCGGGAGAACAGGGCGTGGAACCAAGGCTGGGCAAGTCTATGTGCAAACTTATACGCCGGAGCATCCGGCCATTCAAGCAGCCTCGCAACATGACTTCGTGCGCTTCGCGACTCAGGAACTTGGGCACCGGGAGCAATACGGCTATCCTCCACACGGATGTTTAGCACGGATCATTATGCGCGGACCGGATTTGAGTGAAACCGAAGGATTCGCAGAATCCGTAGTGCGACGTTTGCAGACGATCCGGCAACTCCAAAGCTTGGACTGCCGAGTGTTGGGACCAGCTCCGCCGCCGCTGTACAAACTACGCGGCAAGTATCGCTTTCATGTCTTGCTGCAGGCGATGCAATCGGCGGATCTGAATACCTTGATCGTCAAAACGGTCGCTGATCTCAAAGTACCGAAGGACGTGCAGTACGTGATTGACATCGATCCTATGGACACGTTGTAGCTTGATCGCACTAACGTTGCTGGCGCGCCCGGTGTTTGGCTGGGCGGGACCAAGACAGTCCCTCTCGGGCATCGTAACGAAGAAAATAGGTATGGGGAGCCGCAAACCGCCGCATGATCTTACGAAACACTCCGTGTTCTTCCGGCCAGGGATACGCATAGACCAAATCAAAATCTCGCAGATCCATGTCCAACTGTTCATAGGCTGCCGGTTGATCGTCACGCGTGTTTTGCAGCATGTTCTCAAGCCGTTCATTGGCGCTGAACGCGGTGGGGATAAATGAACCCACGGCAAAGGTGGGAGAGGCTCCGTACCGCTTGGCCAGATCGATGGCCGTGTCCACCAATTCGTTTTCGACTTCGATACCGTACGCGTCAAAGCCCAATTGGCTGGCCATAATGGTGACAACGCCCAGTCCAGAGCCCCATTCCAGGAACGTGGGCGGGCAAGTCGCTATCGAGCGCTGCTTGAATGATTGCAGCGACGTCAGGATGGCGGCGTAGTCAGCGCTGACATAGCCGGCAAACGGCGGCTCTTGGCCCCGCTGCTCCCAAATCTGATCCGCTTCCGACCACAGTTGGTCAAAGCACTCAACATCCATCTCGGCCTCGGCAGTTGCCGCCATTCCACTCGAGTGTATTCGCACCGCTCCGACCGGTTCGCTTCGCGCCGGCTGGACCTTGCATGTCCGCCGCATTTAGCGATCCGATGGATCTCGCATTGGCTTATCGTACCTGATGCTCAAGCGGGACACAGGGCGGGTAGCCCGCGTTGGGTTGCTTCGGTGTCGGTTGACGGCTACGATGCGGGCCTCTCCGGTCCGCCTGGATTCTGCTAGAGCATCTTTACCGGTGGCGGTGCCTGTTTTCGAACAGTTGAGCAACCACCATCGTAGATGACGCTGGCCATTTGTCCGTGCGATTTGCACTAATCGCCGCGTGTGGGCTCTTCATCAGACACGCGTACATCTTCCTTTCATAGGGCCTTTGCTGTGAGCCGTCCTCATCCGTCCGATGCCAATGCTCGTTTTGGGCTGAAGCTGTTCTTGGTGTATACGGTTTTTTACGCGGGCTTTGTGTTGGTCAGCGCGTTTGCCGCCCAGTGGAGTGAATGGGAGTTGTGGGGTGGATTGAACCTGGCCGTACTCTGGGGCTTTGCATTGATCGGGATGGCCTTCGTATTGGCACTCATCTACGGTCTGGGCTGCCAAGCCGAATTGTCCGATCAGCCGGCGGACGGCGACTCACGCGTATCTGCGACCGAGGTCGACGGGGCGGAAGAAACTGACGAGGTGCAAGCATGATCTACCAAGCTTCATCTTTGGCTATTGTTGTCTTCTTAGCCTTCGTGGGGCTGACATTGGGGCTGAGTTTCTACCTGGGCCGCAAGGCGCGGTCCTCATCGGGGTACTTTGCCGCCCACGGTCAGATACCTTGGTTTGTCAATGGCGTGGCGTTCGCCGGTGACTACTTGTCGGCCGCATCGTTTCTGGGTATCTGCGGCATGATTGCCTTCTATGGCTACGACGGCTTCCTGTATTCCATTGGCTTTCTCGCCGGTTGGATTGTAGCGCTGTTCGTGATCGCGGAGCCCATGAAGCGACTGGGTAAGTTCACCTTTGCGGATGCGCTCAACGCCAAGTTCCAGTCGCGTGGTATTCAGTTGGCGGCTGGCATCAGCACCCTGGCCGTTAGCGTGTTCTATCTGATTCCTCAAATGGTCGGCGCGGGCGTGTTGGTGCAACCTTTGCTGGGACTGCAGCATTGGGCGGGCGTCGTCATCGTTGGCGCCGTTGTTATTCTGATCGTGGTGACGGCCGGAATGGTGTCTACGACTTGGGTCCAGTTCTTAAAGGGCTCACTCCTGGTTGCCTTCAGCGCATTGCTGACGATCATGATCCTGCAACGCGGTTTCGAAGTCCGTGAGGGAGGCCAAGATGGCTATGCGTTCCGTGTTATCGAGAGTTCCAGCGATGGCTGGACTCAAGCACTTGCGGGCAATGGCTACGATCTTTTGGTGGAGCGACCTGAGTGGGGTGACTATATCGAAACTCGTGGTCCGGACGGGCGAATGACCGTTTTTCATCGACGCGCCGGAGACTCCGACCAGGTGACCCTTTACGAATGCCAAACCGTTGAAATCCGCGATGGTACGAAGCTGGTCAATGATCGACCATTGGGGGCGGAGCTCGAGCCAGACGCCGACGAGCGAGTTGTCCAAAACCAATTGCACCCGGTGGGGCACATTAGCGGCTTACCTGAAGGTGATGCCACCGGCCCACTTGGGCCAATCTCCTTTTTCAAGGTCTTGGGCAGCAGTGAGGTCATGCTGTGGGGCACGACCAAGTTAATGCGCGATGACAGCGAGCTGACCGTCTTCTATCCGAAGCCGACGCCGGGCTCTCACGTCCTGCGACCGGGCGAGCATCCCAAGTTCGCCGGTATTCGCCAACCGGGTTGGTGGCCCAAGCTGAATTTCTTGTCGCTGATGTTTGCGCTCTTTTGCGGCACTGCGTCACTACCTCATATTTTGATTCGCTACTACACGGTCAAAGATGCCGCCGCTGCGCGGAAGAGCACAATCGTGGGCATTGCGGCCATCGGGTTCTTCTATGTGTTAACTCTGTACCTGGGCCTCGGCGCAATGACTAGCGGAGCCATGGATGTCACCAATTCAAACATGGCCGCGCCGTTGCTGGCACGCAGCATGGGTGAGTGGTTGTTTGCAATTATCTCCGCGATCGCTTTCACCACCGTCCTGGGTACCGTCAGTGGATTGATTTTGGCTTCGGCTGGCGCTGTCAGTCACGATATTCTCAAAGGATTTTTCAATATCGAGATGAACGATCATCAACAGGTCAGGATGGCCAAGATTGCTTCGGTCATCGTTGGTGTCATCGCCATCGTGCTGGGGGTTCTGTTTGAAAATATGAATGTCAGTTACTTGGTCGGCTGGGCATTTAGTGTGGCGGCTTCAGCTAACCTGCCCGCCCTAGTCATGCTCTTGTTTTGGAAGCGGACCACCAAGGCGGGCATTATTGCCGCGGTCGTGGTCGGCATGTTCAGTTCACTAGCGTGGATTCTGCTTAGCGCGGACACGTTTGCTCAAGTGTACGAGGTCCCCCGTCCCGCCTGGTTGGAAACGTACGTGCCATTTAGCCAACCCGGTATCGTGACGATTCCTTTGTCGTTCCTGACGTTGATTGTAGTTTCGCTCGTGACCAACGCGCCACCAGCCGAGGCTGCCGATCCGAGCGGCGGTGAAAACTAGTGCGTTCAAGGCCACACAGACAGGTGAGTCTCGTACTAGGGAGCCAGTCGCGTAATCTTCCACTTGCCGCCCGCTTCCAGATCGTAGCTAAAGCGATCGTGTAGTCGATTGTTTCGGCCTTGCCAGAATTCCAGGGAGTCGGGCTCTAGCAAGTAGCCTCCCCAGTAATCAGGCCGGGGAATCTCTTGATCCGCATAGCGCTGGTCTAACTCCGCCGCTTGCTGCTCGAGTGATTGCCGGTCCGCCAACGGCTGGGACTGGGCACTGGCTACTGCCCCTAATTGGCTGCCGCGGGGCCGAGCGTGAAAGTACTTGTCACTTGTTGCCGCTTCTGTCTTGGTCACGCTTCCATTGACGCGGATTTGCCGTTCCACGTGCGGCCAATAAAAAACCAGGCTGGCGCGCGGATTCTCCAACAGCTGCTGTCCTTTGGCCGAGTCATAGTTCGTAAAGAACATGAAGCCGGCCTCGGAATAGCCTTTCAGCAGCACGATCCGCGCCGTCACGAACCCACGCTCGTCGGCCGTCGCCAACGTCATGGCATTGACCTCAAACCAATCTGGCAAATCTGCAGAGTGAACGTCTTCAAACCACGTCGAGAATTGGCGAAATGGCGATGGGTCCAGCGAATTTGGGTCCAACGCCGGGCGTTGATAGTCTCTGCGTAAGTCCTCAATTCCCACTGTCTTCCTCCGAGAGCTGATGTCTAGTGCGATTCGTACGGCCATATGCTCGAGTACGAGCCGCATGGGGCGCGTGGCATGCACAACCAACGAATTTGTTGCTCAAACCAACGATTGACCACGACGCTGATGTAAAGCCATGCGAGGCCACGCAAGGAGCCAAAACGCTGAATTCGGTGGTAAGTGCGTTACGATTGGCACACACATTGCAGTCTTAAATCTTAGCAAGTTTCTTCGTTTGCCAGGTTGGCAGACTAGTGGTTAGTTAGGCAAACGCACAGATCGAGACTTCACGGAGTATCTCTCCGGAATACCAGCATCGCTGTCTCGTCCTAACCGAGGTGCCAGTTTTGTTGGCCGTTCGAATTGGGGCGCCCGATGCCAGCGCATCCGGCTCAAGGTGTCCGATAGGATTTAGTTCATGACGAATCGACTACCCTCAGTTCAACCGCTCCGGCTAGAAGGTTGTCTTCTGGTAGCGGCTCCGGGCGCCCTAACCGAGGACCGAGAGCAAGCGGTTTTCATGATCGTCCAGCACAGTCCGCAGGGCGCCGTTGGCGTGTTGTTGAACCAAACCCTGACCGACCCGGTCGCGGGCCTTTGGCAGCAATTAACCGGTAGTCCGGGAGATGTACAGCGCGATCTGTTGCATTTCGGAGGACCGCAGTCCGGGCCAGTTGTTGCCTTGCACGCCTGCCCTGAATTTGCCGAGTTTGAAACGGCCGAAGGCGTCTATGTCGCCGCGCAAGTTGAGAATCTGCAGCAGTTGGTGCAAACTTCCCTGGCCGATAGTGATCTAAAGATTATCGTTGGTCAGGCGAATTGGGAGCCTGGCCAGTTGGACGAAGAATTTCGCGATGGTCTTTGGCTGCCCCTGCCGGTGACGCACAATTTGGTTTTTGCTGACCAGAACCTGATGTGGCACCGAGCCATGCGCGAGGTCGGAAATCACTTTGTAGCCTTGATGGTCCAATGCCAGCACACCGCAGAACACGCCCAACTAAACTGATGCCACAAAAAAAGTAAACTGCTCTAGGCCAAGCTCATGCGTGTTGGAATTGTCGTTAAGACCATTCCCGACAAAAAGATCGGGTTCATTCGTAGCGAAGATTTGCACGAAGATGTCTTCTTCCACTTCTCTAAAGTGGAAGAGGTCGGGACGCTTGCTCTCCAAGAAGGAGACGAGGTCGAGTATACAATCGATGAACTGGCGAAAATCGACAAGCAGAGACTGCAAGCTACCCTCGTTCGCAGATCGGCGCGACCGCTCAGTATGAAGCTCAAGCCGAGCGATGCACCGGAGTTGAAGGCCAAGCATCACCCAAATGCGCGGAAGCGGCGCCCTAGTTGGCGTCAGAAACCAGAATCGTCGGCTGACGAGTAGAGTGATTTACTCCGTCGCCATGCGATCAGTTCATGGATCGAATGGCCTCCGGCAGATCCGTGGTGGGTTTGCCGAACGCGTCTACCAGTGGTGGTTCAGTGATTTGGCCCATCCGCGATTGAATCCAACCTCCCAGCTCATCGACGGCTGCGCGGTCGGCACTGTTCCAGTGTTCGCGATCGACTAGTACTTCTGTCAAAGGTTGCTCGGCCAAACGCAGCAGGCGGCCATCACGAAAATACTTGTGGGTCTGGTTGACCGCAAACACACTGCGCCGAAACCGCTCTTTGTCCCAGCCGGGCCGCGGATCGTACCAAAACATGGCTATTTTCCGGGGCGACCCTGGCCGGCCAAACAGAGTTGGGCAAAAGCTGATCCCGTCACGCTGACCAACGTCTTCGCCATCAGTGGCGCCAGCCAGTTCCAATAGCGTTGGGAAAAAGTCAGTCGCATCGATGAGGTTGTCCGATGTGGCGGGCGCGATCTGCCCGGGCCAGCTCACGATCAGTGGCACGTGGATTCCTGTCTGCTGGGATGTTGCCTTGCCACCGCGTATCAATCGACCGTCACGCAGCTTTGAGGTGACGTCCAGATGAGTTCCGTTGTCGCTGTAGAAGATCACGATCGTTTCTTGGAGAGCTCCTCGTTCTTCCAGTCCGCTCAAAAGCCGCCCCACGGCGGTGTCCATGTACTCGATCATGTCCTTTTGATACTTCAAATGCGTTTCCTGCGGCAGCGATGGATCCCACCCCGCGCTGCCGGGCGTTGGCTGAAATGGCCAGTGTGGTAGGGCCATTGGGTAGTAGACAAACTTGGGTTGCTGCTCATAGCGGTCAAAGAACTGCAGAATCTTATCGACCCACACGTCTTCGCCGTAGCGACCGTCATACGTCTTTAGTTGGCCGTCACCGCCGGCAGTGCCTTCCAGCATGGTTGGATTGGCGTATCGCGAACCCTTGTCTTCCGTGTGTAAGGCGTGGAATAGCGCGTATTCGTCAAAACCTGCTTGCCTGGGATGCATGCCCGCGCCGCGTCGGAGGCTCGCTCCGGGAAAGTCCGGTGGGTCGTAAGACGTCAACTGCCACTTGCCGAAAATGCCGGTCTTGTAGCCGGCCGCTGACAGGGCATGCCCAAACGTCCGTTCACTTGAGGCTAGGACGCCAAAAGCACGCCAGTTGCGAAAGTTGTACTTTCCCGTCATCAACTGGACACGCGTGGGAGTACACAATGGCTGCGAGTAGCCGCGCGTGAATCGCACTCCTCCGGCAGCCAGCCTGTCCAAATGCGGTGTTTGATAAGAGACGCCACCGTAGCACCCCAAGCCTTCGATGCCCACGTCATCCGCCAGAATCAGCAAGATGTTTGGCTTGGTCGCATTCGTGGTTGCCACCTGACCGTGGGCATCGCTGGGCAAGAACATCGCGCCCAAGCAGCATGAGATCAGCAATCGCGTCATGGCTAAGTCGAGATACGGGGTCAAGTGCCGGCCACGGGCGTGGCGTCCGGCGAAGACGCGTCGGGAGTTGGGCTATCGGAGGGACGCGCGGCCTTGTGCAGCTTGACAGCCTGCTCAGCGTCTCGAAGTAAATTGTCTTGGAGATACTTTTGCAACAACTCACGCGTCGTTTGGAACATACGGTCGATACTGCGTTTGGCGCCGAAAGAAATCGGTCCGGTCGACTCATCCATCATGACACGTTGAATGCTCTCCAGTTCGTCCGCCATTTCGTTGTAGTTCCGCAGCCGTCGGAGCGACTCCAGCGCGTCCTCCGCTTGCGGCAGTCTATTTTGTTTCAAGTACAGCTGAACCTGCGCGGCCAGCAAATTCCGCATGCCGATCAGGTCGAGAATGTCACCTTGAAATCCGCGTACGAAGGCTTCGGCTTGTAGTCGCCGGCTGTCGTCGGGCAGTTTGGCGATTTCGATTTCCTTGAGTCCTGGCACCATCGGCAACTTGGCCAACACCGTGTCGCCACTTTTGATGTAGATCTGGGTCAGTGGAGCTTGCAGCGGCAATGCGTCCGGATCTTGATCGGGATCGTAGACCGGCGGTGCCTCGACGGCTGCGACGGCATCTTCGACAGTGTCGCCGCCTTCGCCGGCGGCTTCCGCCTGGGCCTTGGCCTCAGCCGCTTTCTTTTCGGCTGCACGCTTGGCCAAGTACCTTTCTTTGCGGATCGCTTCGGGAAGAAAACCGCCAAAACGCTCCGGCACCGGAACATTGAAACGTCCGCGCCAATCCGTGCGGCCCAACAATTCGAATTCCTCGGTCAACAAATCACGTCGGTAGACGAAGCAGCCCGCTTGCGAGCGTTCTTCTTCACCGCGCACGGCGATTCGAATATCCGTGTTGTCAAAACGCGGGCGAACTCGCAATAAAACTCGACGTGTACGGCGGTTTTTGCGGCCCTGCAAACCGGGACCGCCGGAATAGGTGTACACGTTTGTATCCAATTTGACGCCATCAGAGGCCGTCACCGCAGCGAACGTCCAAGACAATGGTTCCAGCAATGTTGGTATTCCATTCCGGTCATCACGGCGAACAATCGGTTGCAGTACGTGGCCCACTTGGATTTCCGACGGATTGTCCGACGTGACGATAAGCCCTCCTGCTCGCAGCCGCAAAACGGCCGTCTTAGTTTCCGCGTCCTCCACCCGCGCGATCGGTGCGAATGCTCGCACCAGCGCGTGGCTGGTGACCCGAGCCGCCTGTGACCAGTCCTGGGCGGTCGCTTCGAAAGTGGGTCCCAGAAACTGCATGGGGCAATCGAGTTCGCGAATCCGGAAGGCCAAATCGTCTCCGGCCTGCTCGATTCGTAGGAGAAACAACTTGTCGATCTGACGAAAGATCTGATCACTTTGCCAAGGTAGTGGTGTCACAATCGTCCGAGCGGCAGACAACACCTCCTTGATTTCCGAGCGCGGCAAGATGGCGGCGGGGATCTCAGCATCTTGGAGCTTTTGCTTCAGCGAGGCCACGCCTTCCTCGTCCAACTCACATTTGGCAATCAGCCGTGACGTGACAGAGTCCTCTGGTAATTGGAGTCGTTCTGCCTCGGATTTGAGACGCTCGAGTGCGTCGCCGGCAATTCGGATGGAATCTACTTTATCGATGGCGGCTTCCAGCGTCCGCACCGTCTTGGACTGTTCATGCTCCAAAGACGCGACCACCACTAATTCGTTAGCCGTTAACTGCTCCAAGGTAAATCCATCGATATTCCGGCTTACCAAACTGGCCAGCTGAGGAGGCAAGGGCGCGATCTGCGTCGTCCAAGTCGCCCGAAAAGTGCTGCGGAGTGCCGCGTCCAACCGTTTCAGATACTGTTCTTTAGCGACCTCGCTAAGCCGTACCGACGGTTCGAACTGGTACCAAATCTTGACTTCGTAAGGCGAGAACTCCCAAATCTTGACCTCTTGCGCGGCCAGTGGCACTGGCACGGTCAGTAGCCAAGCTATGATCGCCAGCAACAGGCTTCGCGCCCGCATGGATCCGGGTGAGTGGGCCTTTGATTGAGAGGTGGGATGGTGATTCATGCGATTCAACTGACTACGGCGCTGGGACTCGTGAGTCGAGGTTGGCGCGCCACTTCGAGATGTTTTGGTAGAGCGAGACCGGTCGATCCTCCAAGCCTTCCACATAGCGGCTGACGGCGAAGCGATCGGTGACCTGCCACAGCGGCAACAGCGGTAGGTGGTAGTCGATCAATTTATGGAGTTCCTGCATGGCCGTGCGGATTTCACGCCAGTTGCGGGCGCTGCGCAGTTTTTCCAAACCCTGGATGACGAACGGGTCGTCGGTGGTGGCGATGCCATTGCCACCCAACAGCCTTTCAATGTCCGTGGCCGGTTCCCACATTGTGGTAATGAAGTAGATCAAGTCACAGCCATGGTCGGTTTCCAGATCTCCCGAATTCAGAATACGCATTTCCGCCTTGATGCCGACGATCGACCATTGCTGGATCATCGCCTGGACAGCGACTCGGGCAAATTCGTAATCTGGGCAGCCGACCACCAGCTTTTCGAGCTCGGGCGGAGGCTTGCGTTTCTTTTCGGCGACCGCTTCTAATTCCTCGGTGCTCATGACCAGTAACAACCGCGCCAGTTGAGGGCTGTATTCGACCGGCGAGATGTCAGGATCGTAGGCGTACGCCAGTGGGTCGGCTTCGCCGTCGCCCAGCGGAAAAGGTCCGCTGACCAAGCGGCCGTCCTTGAGATTCTCGCTGTTGAGCAATTCGCCGGTCAACATCGCCTCGCG